>CALXTG010000218.1 GCA_944391355.1 uncultured Alphaproteobacteria bacterium | reverse complement strand
CCGACGGTTGAGAATATCGGCATAAAGCTCAAACGGCCGTACATAATCCGCCATGTTCAGAAGCTCCTGCAGTTCGGCATAAACAGCGCGATATTCCGGCGCCTGCCCCAAACGGGCCCAAAGGCTGAGCCCTTTCCGCTCATGACAGAGAGCAAACAGATCGTCATCCTCCAGCCCGAACAACGGCGACTTTAAAACGCAGGCCAGAGTCAGATCGTCGCCCGGCAGCAGCAAGAATTGCGCCACCGCCAGCAAATCCTGTACCGCAATCTGTTCCCGGAGTTTGATTTTATCAACCCCGGCCACATTGACGCCGGCATTTTTGCAGGCGCGTACCAGTTCTTCGACAAAGCTGTTGCGGCGCTGTACCAGAATCATAAAATCGGCATAACGCAGCGGCCGGTTCCGTGATACCAGCATTTCCCGCCCCTGCACCATTTTCCTGATATTCTCGGCAATCTGCCTGGCCAGCCGCGAACTGGTTGAATCGGCGCTGATTCTCTCGACCGGCGGCGCGTAAATATTCGGGTTTTCCCCCTCCAGAGGCTCAATCAGCGGCCAGAGTTCAACTTTTCCGCCTTCGCCGATTCGCGACGGCACATGGGTAATATCTTCTTCGGGCGCCGCGACGCCGGTCTTTGCCTGCGCGTCGGCGAAAACGCGGTTAACCGTGTCCAGAACGGCGCTGCCGGAACGGAACGAAACCGCCAATTTGACTTCCTTAAAGTCTTCGGGACTGATTTTTTGCTTAAAATAACCGCGCATTCTTTCAAATTCGGCCGGATCGGCGCCCTGAAAACTGTAAATCGACTGTTTGCGGTCACCCACCGCAAAAACCGTCCGCACCGTATCTTTGGCGCCGAGCCCGCTGAAGAAATCGCCGCACAGCGAACGGATAATGCCCCATTGTTCGGGCGAAGTATCCTGCGCTTCGTCAATCAGAATATTATCAATGCCGCCGTCAAGTTTGAACAAAACCCAATCGGAAACCCCGGGTGTTTCAAGAAGATTGCGGGTCAGAACAATCAAATCTTCATAATCCAGCAGCGAATGAATTTTCTTAAAGCGGTTATAGCCGGCAATCATATCTTCGGCCAGATACCAGACTGCCCGGGTGGCAGCCAGCAGCTCGGCGCCGCGCCGCCGGTTATCGGTATCTGTCAGACGCTCGGCCTCGGCGGCGGCAATTTCTCCGGCTCGCGGATTAAACGCCAGCGCGCCTTTTGTTGCCTGAGTCGCCCGCGGTTCGCCGCTCAGCGTCAGAAACAGACTGCGATAATCATCATAAACCGCGCTGTAATCGGTTAATTCCAAAATCGCCGCCAGTTTTTCGGCTTTTTTTACATCGGTGGCGCTGCCGTGAAACCAGGCTTCCATCAGTTCCTTAATTTCCGGCCGCGGCAAATGCGCCCAAAATTCCGCCCGCAGCGAAGCTTCGCTGTCATCGGCTTTAACGCCCAGCCGCGCCGCAGTTGCCGAAAGCAAATCTTCCAGATTTTCGTATTTATCGCGCAAACGGATAATTTTATTACGATTCGCGGCAATCGCATTCATAATCTCGGGAAAACGATATTCGCTGACATGACGGGTCAGATAAGCCAAAGCTTCGGCGCTGCGGCTTTCCGGCTCTCTTTCGATTTTCTGCAGCAGGCGGGTTTTGATTTCCTGTAAGGCTTCATCGGCCGTGCGATCATCCATAACTTCAAAATAAGGCGAAACTTTGGCTTCAAGCGGAAAACGCTTTAACACTTCCTGACAAAAACTGTGAATAGTCTGAATTTTCATACCGCCGGGCGTATCAAGCAGCATGGCAAAAAGTTTGCGCGCCCGGGCTTTTAACTCGGTATCATCACTGACCTCGCGCCCCAGCAGCGCCGTAAGTTCCTTGTTCAGACGAACGTCATCGGCCACCGCCCATTTGCTGAGCCGGCCGGCAATACGCCCGCTCATTTCCACCGCCGCCGCCTTGGTATAAGTCAGACAGAGAATACGTCCCGGCGCGGCGCCGTTCAATAAAATCCGCAACACCCGGTCAGACAAGACTTTAGTCTTTCCGGTCCCGGCCGAAGCCTCAACCCAGACTGATTTAAACGGGTCGGAAGCCTCACGCTGCCGGGAAGTCGCCAGTTCACCGCGCCGTTTTTTCTCTGCTGCAAAATCTTCCATATATTATCCTCTAAAATCTTTTAATTCACCTGATTGTCGTTTTAGATACCTCTGCTGCTTGAAATTGTTTTTAGGAGAGCAGATAAAGTGACCGCGCGGAGCGCAGAAGCGCAGCGTACATAGAAGTACGTGAGCATTCGAGCACCGGACTGTTGCTTTAGATGCCTCATAAAAACAATTTCACTCCTCATTTGACTGAACAGACCATTCCAACACCCTGGCCAGATGTTCGTAATCGGAATATTCCGGGAGCCGCTTCGGGTTGGGACGGCTGTGATACGGGGTTTTGGGCAAATCAAACAGGGCAACCAGTTCTTTCAGCTGCTCTTCGGTTTGGGCTAAAAGTTCCGGCATTTCATCGTCTACAACCTGCGCTTTTTTGCCCAGCTGCCAGTAAATCAACTGCGCCACTTTGGCGGCGGCGATTCCGGAAAACCCGCCGTGCGCGGCAATCAAGCCCTCAATCGGCAGCTGCGGCGCGGTTCCGTTATGAACATCGGCAGCGCTCCTGATACGGCCGGTTTTATAATCGATAATATTGATGCGGCCGTCTTTGGTTTCATCGACCCGGTCGGCCACCGCCTTGATTTTGAAAGTTCCGGCAGGTGCCTTCCAGGCAAATTCGCCGCGCACTTCATTATGAACTCTGGCAATATCCTGACGATAGGCAGATTCCCGCATGACAATCCAGTCAACGGTTTTTTCAAAATTCGGCCACCAGAAAACCTTGGTTTCGGCGGCAATCCGATGAGCGGTAAAATATTCCTCACCGAGCTGCAGCAGTTCCTGACGGGCATTTTCCGGCCAGTCCGACGGATGGCGGTTATTAAATTCTTCAAGAATTTTATGAATAATGGTTCCGTAATCGGCCATTGACAAATCTTCTTCAATGTCATCAAGCGGGAATAATTCCAGAATATATTTGGCATAAATGGCATAAGGATCGCGCAACCACATTTCCACCGCACTGGCATAAAGCGAACGGGGACGCGCCTTTACCGGCGGAACCGGCGCCGGCGGATCTATTTTAATAAATTTCTCCGGCTTATCCAATTCCCGCGCCGTATCTTTGTAAATTTCGGCGCCGAGCTGCCGCGGCTTGATGTCTAAAGCCCGCAAAACCGTTTCCAGCCGCATCCACCAGCGCGATTTCACCATCGGCGTTCCCTGCACTCTTTCCGCCCGGGTCAGATAAACCTCTCCGGCGCCGAGCAAACCGGAAAAATCAAGCGCGGACACCCCGACCGCCTTTTCCGGCAACGGAAAACCGAAATCTTTTTTCATCGGCCGCGACATCCACGGGTCGGAAGCCGCCTGCAGCGGCCAGATACCTTCGTTAACTTCGCCGATAATCGTGACGTCATAATGATTTAAACGCGCTTCAATCGGTCCGAGAATTTTCAGACGCGGGTGCATTCCGTAACGGGGACGTACCACCTGCTGCGCCAGCAATGCTTCAAATAATCCCTGATATTCGGCAGTATCAACGGTTTCAAGAATTTCAGCCTGTTCATATAAATCGGCAACAAAAGCCGCCGCGGCTTCTCCGGCCTCGCCGCGCCACAAAACCTGCTGGCCGGTTTGGATTTTGGTTGTCGCCAGTTTTTCGGCACAGCGGATATGCGCTGCCAATAATTGTTTAAACCCGGCCTGCGGATTCTGGTATAAGTCATATAATTCGCGCAGATTTTCGCATAATCCCGCCACAAAAGCCTCAAGTTCGGTATCTTCTTCCTTGCCGCGCCAGACCTTCTTTTCCAGCCGCCGCAGTTTTTGCCGCAATTCGGCATATTCCATACCGCCGCCGGCCAGCGGGTGCTTAAACAAACTCAGCAGCGAAACCTTACTCAGATTCTCGGCGCAGGCTTCCGCCACCAGACGCAGATAGACGCCGACCGGGGTCAGGCTCAGCGGCACACCGGCGGAATCATCAACCTTAATCCCCCAGCGCCCCAGCTCACCGGCAACCCGGCGCGCCAGATTACGGTCGGAAGTCACCAAAGCCGCGGTCTTTTCCGGCGTTTCCAAAGTTTCGCGCATTAACAGCGCAATTGCCAGCGCTTCCTCGCGCACATCGCGACAATCCAACAGGTGCAAACCGTCCAGCGCCTGCGGGTCAATCCGCTCCGCGGCGGTAGAACGCCATAAATCGGTTGTCTGCGCCGGCCGCATAAGCTCGCTGATTAAAATCTCCCGTCCCGGATTTTGCGCCGGCCGCAAATCTTTAACCGCCAGACGGTCAATCTGCAGATAATCAAGCAGGGTCTTCAATTCAACCTGCGGATGCGTTTCATCAATTTTTTCCCCGGATTCCGCCTCCAGATTTTTGTCCAGACCGTATCAAATCACC
>CALXTG010000217.1 GCA_944391355.1 uncultured Alphaproteobacteria bacterium | reverse complement strand
AGCTACTTAATCAATTCCGACTAAGTTTCGCTGCACGTCGCTGTCGCTTGTTAGCTCAACAAGTCTCATTGCGTCTCCTCAGAAAAAGCGCATTCCGGCGCTTTTTCTTTCGGCCGGCTGGATGCTCGGATCAAGTCCGAGCATGACAGGAGAGGGAGAGACCCTGAAACAAGCTGGGTACTCCCGCAAGCGGGTCCTCCTCGTCTCGTAAGCCTCGCGCGGCGCTGCGTTTGCGCTTGGCAACTATCGACTCCAGGGTGACCGTATGGGAGGGATTTCGAAGATGACGGTGAAGAGTGGTCTGCTTCGCAGTGGTTATGGATTCCCAGTTGGCACAGCCAGTGGGGTGTGCCGCTGAGAATGACGATAAAAGGACGGGAAGGGGACGAGGATAGGGAAGGAGGGAGGCGAATCGGTATCTTGACGCCAAATATGGGGATAAATCTTTTTTACGAATATTTTTCTTGAAGAATCAATCAATCTATTATAGATTCGCAGAGAATTTAATTGCGGCCGCTTAAATTCTTATCAATTCTTTGCGGCCATTGTTTAACACATGAACAGCTATAGGAGCTAAATGAACCATGAGTAAATGGGTATATACATTTGGAAACGGCAAAGCCGAAGGCGATGCCTCGATGAGAAATCTCCTGGGCGGTAAAGGTGCCAACCTTGCGGAAATGAACAAGGTCGGTCTGCCGGTGCCTCCCGGATTTACGGTTACGACCGAAGTCTGCACCTACTATTACAACAATAACCATCAGTATCCCGCCGATCTGAAAGATCAGGTTCGTGATGCCGTTGCCAGCGTTGAGAAAGTTATGGGCAAAAAATTCGGTGATGCCAGCAACCCGCTGCTCTTCTCGGTTCGTTCCGGCGCCCGCGTTTCGATGCCCGGTATGATGAATACCGTTCTGAACCTCGGTCTGAATGATGAAACCGTTAAAGGCCTGGCCAAAGCTTCCAATGACGAAAGATTTGCCTATGACTCTTATCGTCGTTTCCTGATGATGTATTCCGACGTGGTTCTGGAAGCCGACATCAATGAATTTGAACATGCTTTGGAAAGAATGAAAGAATCCAAAGGCTATAAAGCCGATACAGATCTGACTGCCGATGATCTGAAAGAACTGGTTAAAGAATATAAAGAAATCGGTATCAGACTGAACAAAATCGTTCCTCAGGATCCGTGGGAACAGCTGTGGGCCGGTATCGGCGCCGTGTTCCAGTCCTGGATGGTCAAAAAAGCCGTTACTTACCGCAAACTGAACAATATTCCGGGGGACTGGGGTACAGCCGTTAACGTACAGACCATGGTCTTCGGTAATGCCGGCAATGACTGCGCTACCGGTGTCTGCTTCTCGCGCGACCCCTCGACCGGTGAAAACGTTTATTACGGCGAATATCTGATTAATGCTCAGGGTGAAGACGTTGTGGCCGGAATTCGTACCCCGCAGCCGATGTCTTCTAAAGGCGAAGGCAATTCTCTGGAAGAATTGATGCCGAATCTGTATAAAGAACTGGTTGATGCCAAAAACAACCTCGAAGCCCACTACAAAGATAGGCAGGATATGGAGTTTACCATGGAACACGGTAAATTGTGGATGTTGCAGTGCCGCAACGGCAAACGCACCGCGACCGCCGCTGTCCGCATGGCTGTCGAAATGTATGAAGAAGGCATGCTGACCAAAGAAGAAGCTATTATGCGCGTCGGTGCCGATCAGTTGGATCAGTTGCTGCACCCGATGCTGGATCCCAAAGCTCCGAAAAAAGTAATTGCGACCGGTTTGCCCGCTTCTCCGGGCGCTGCCGTCGGTCAGGCCGTCTTTACGGCTGAAGATGCCGAAGCTTGGGCTGCCAAGGGCGAAAAAGTTATCTTGATTCGTCTGGAAACTTCTCCGGAAGATATCGGCGGTATGCATGCTGCCCAGGGTTTGATTACGGCTCGCGGCGGTATGACCTCTCACGCGGCGGTTGTTGCCCGCGGTATGGGTACTCCCTGCGTTTCCGGTTCGCATGATATTAAAATCGATTATGCCAAAAAAGAAATGGTTACCAACTCCGGCGTTACCGTAAAAGAAGGCGACTGGGTTTCTATTGACGGCGCCAAAGGCCAGATTATCGAAGGCAAAGTTCCGACCGTTTCGGTTGAGATGACCGGTAATTTCGGTAAGCTGATGTCTTGGGTTGACGAAATCAAAACCATGGAAGTCCGCGCCAATGCCGAAACCCCGAAAGATGCCAAACAGGCTCGTGATTTCGGCGCTGAAGGTATCGGCTTGGCTCGTACCGAACATATGTTCTTTGACGCTAACCGCATTACCGATATGCGCGCCATGATTCTGGCTCATGACGAAGCCGGCCGTCGTGCCGCTCTGGCTCGTCTGCTGCCGTATCAGAAACAGGACTTCAAAGATCTGTTCAAAATTATGGACGGTCTGCCGGTCGTTATCCGTCTGCTGGATCCGCCTTTGCACGAATTTCTGCCGCATACCGATGCCGAAATGAAGGAATTGGCTGATAAAATCGGCGTTACTTTGGAAGACGTAAAAGCCCGAGCCAATGCTCTGCATGAAGCTAACCCGATGCTCGGTCACCGCGGCTGCCGTTTGCCGATTACCTATCCGGAAATCTGCGAAATGCAGACCCGTGCTATTTTGGAAGCTGCTTTGGAATGCGAAGCCGAAGGCATTAAAGTTCTGCCCGAAATCGAAGTTCCGCTGACAGGTTCTAAGAAAGAGCTGGATATTGTTAAAGAAATCATTGATACAACGGCTGAAAAAATCTTCGCCGAAAAAGGCAAGAAGATTAAATATGAAGTCGGTTCAATGATCGAATTGCCGCGTGCTGCCCTGAAAGCCGATGAGTTGGCTCAGTCAGCCGAATTCTTCGGTTTCGGTACCAACGACCTGACTCAGACGACTCTGGGTATGAGCCGTGACGATACCGGCGCTATCTTGGACGAATATCGTTCTCGCGGCGTTTATGTTGCCGATCCGTTTGCTTCAATTGATGTTGAAGGTGTCGGCTGCCTGGTTAAACTGGCTTGTGAAAAAGCCCGCAGCTCCAATCCGAAAATCTGGCTGGGTGTTTGCGGTGAACACGGCGGCGATCCGGCGTCTATCGACTTCTTCCAGACCTGCGGCATGAACTATGTTTCCTGCTCGCCGTTCCGGGTACCGGTAGCTCGTCTGGCTGCTGCTCAGGCTGCGGTTAAGTATAAGAACTGTGACTGCAACAACTGCAAAAAAGCCTGCTAGTTAAAGGCCGCTCTACGGTCTTCTAATAAGAAAAAGTTCCTTTTGCTAAGTTACGTACGTTTATGTACGCTCCTGTCGCAAAAGGAACTTTTTCTTATTATAAGCCACGTATATCGGCCTTTAACGTATAATAAGCAGATCTAGAGCAAACTAAACTATTCTCCGCTTTTCCGGGTTTGGGGCAAAAGGAACTTTTTCTTATTATAAGCCGCGTATATCGGCCTTTAGCGTATAATAAGCTGATCTTGGTTTGACAAACAGGGGTAAATCGGCGATACTGTTTTTAAGGAGAACGTTTATGGCTGATGATCTGAATATTGCCGATAAACTGGAATATTTTTTGCGTAAGGCTTTGAAATATACCGGACGTTATGCCGG
>CALXTG010000216.1 GCA_944391355.1 uncultured Alphaproteobacteria bacterium | reverse complement strand
TGGAATTCATACCCGATACCGGCTCCAACACGGTATCCAAATTCGCCGCCGCTTTTATCTGCACCGCCGCGAACGACAGCATAGATGCCTTGGCATTTTCTCATCCGCTCTTGATACAAGCAATATTTTTTGCCTGCTTCAGTTTCGGTGAGGATTTTCTCCCGGTTCATCTTGGTAGCGATAGTTTCGCCTTGAGAGATGAATTGGGCGGAGTCTTGTATAAAATACTCACAACTCTTTTGAGCTATGGTATTGTTAAAAACTCCATTTAATGCCACTAATGCAAAGGCAGCCACAATATATAATAATTTTTTTGTCTTCATGGTTTTAAGTATTGTGCTGTCAGCAGAGCCAGTCAAAGGACCGTTTTTATCTCTGTGACAGCTGATTAAACATTTTTATTTTATCCGCAGAACCTGACTTCCGTTTACTTTGACAATCCAAGAACCGTCAGCCTGCTTGGAAGCAGAATGATTGATCATGGGTGTCTTTTCACCAGTCATCATGTTGACTACCCGTTGTCCGATCAATTGAGTGTAGTTCTCGTCGGTATAGGCTTTATAAGTCCAACCATTGCGATAGTCTGCACCATCGTTAATCAGAATATTGGCAGGTATCCAACCTCTGCTGTCGTTTGTTTTCAAAGCCGCAGAAACGACACCAGTCGGCTTGTTGATATCTACTCCGTACATGTAAATTTTGTTGGTTGGGAAGGAATTATTGTTAATTTCATCCACCATTATCGACAAAACTCCATGTTCGCCCTTGACACCAACATGTACACGGAATGTCGGTACGTTATTCACGATAGAAGACACGACTTTCGTCACATCAATACCGAGAATCTCACCTAATTCCGCAGGGATATTTTTCTCGAACGGTACCAAAACGTTGATATTAACGTTTTGTTTTACAGTTTCAGAAACACCGTTGAAAGTTCCGATGTAATTCAGAACTGACGGGTATCTGTTGTAAACTTCGCCGCCGACAGTTACTTGCGTAGCTGCTGACTGAGCGTAGTCGCTGTAAACAACCGTCCAATTCAATCCCTTGTTCATCTCCACCTTAAGGTCGCCCTTAGTAAAGACTACATCATCGTATTTAGCGGTGATGTTGTGATTCCAGTTGCCACCGTCATAATTGAAAGTGTAAACTGTTGTCATCGTCTTTCCAGAAAAGTCACCGTCGGTGAAGCTTCTTTCCGTCGTAGAAGATGTCTCCCCTGCGCCGATGATTGCCTTATCGTTTTGTCTTTTCGTTAACTCAGGTTGAGCTACGATAGACACATTCAGATTTCTCTTAATCTGGCTTCTGGATTCACCATTGATTGACGAAATTGTCACCAAAGTGAATTCTGCATACCAATCGTTTCCTTCCTTATATTGTCTAAGGTTTTCTGAACGATAAGAGAATTCTTCAACGATTTCTTCTTTTTCAACGTCAACCAACACAGAGTTGGCAACGTTCTTGGTTAAATCTTTCACTGAACCGATGAAGTTCAGAGTTGTCGGGAAGCGGCTATAAGTCTTTCCATCTTTTACTACTTCGTAAGAAGCAGCTTGATTGGAAGTCGTATAGTTCACTACCCAAGCAAGATCTTTGCCAAGGTCAACGGTGATATCCTCGTCTTTGTAGGTAAGAATATCAATAGCAGTTGTTACGCTGCTATTCCACTTGCCACCGTCAAAAGAGACAATGTGAGTGGTTTCTACTCTGTTACCAGAGAAGAATCCGTCTTTTATTTCAGAAGTTTTTTGGCTTTCGTCGGTTGAGAAACGAATAATTGCGTTTGAACTTTGCTCAACAATCTTTTCGGCTTCGCCGGAGATGGTTGCGTTCAAGTTCCGTGCAATCTCTGTTCTATCTTCTTTACCGTCATTCCAAATAAGAACTTTGGTAAATTTAACAAATAGATTTTCGTTCTCTACGTAATAGTTAAGGTCTTGATAACCTTTAAATATTACGTTAGGATCATCCTCATCGCCGCCGGGAACATACCCGTCATCAGTAGTGAAGACGCCTAAAAAGGCATCATATTGTTCTGACGTATAGTCTGACAAGTCAGACATAAATGTCAGAGCCACTGTATGATAGTGGAAAGTACGATCGCCGATAACACTATCCTTTACGAATGTGTTTTCATTGGCCATAAATTCCGTTTGTCCCCAGGTGATTTCCGGGAAGATTACTTGTTTGCCAGCAAAGCTGAAGCTTTGGGTTTCTGACGTTAAGCGAATGTTTTCTTTCGTACCGTCGAAAGAAAACAAATTGTTTACCGTCTTTACGCCGTTTTCTTCTCCACGAGTTTCAACAGCACCCTTGGTTTCAAACACGAGGTCTTTCCGGTACACATCTCTTTTGGCAGGGATGTATACGTTTAAGATATTCGTGCTCATGACAGTGGTATCGAAATGGAAGTTGTCTTCCAAATCGTTATATTGTACACGTACAATATTTTTTCTGTCATAAGAAACCTTTTTTCCGTAATCAGTATCGACAACCTTGCGGCTGTTTTCAACGATTTCGGAAGATACTACATAGACAGTGTCTACATTAGCATCCAGATGTCCGGTTCCGTGTCCGTTGTTGTTGCCCCCGTTTTCACCTTTTGGTTCAACCTCAAGTTCATTACCAGAGCAAGCAACGAAAGATACACCTAACACAATAGCGATGATGGCTACCACCACGCTATTTAAAAAATTTTTTGTTTTCATAATTTTTTAATTTATTATTTATTTTTTTTTTGTTTTTTCAAATAGCAGTGTTGGCGGGACAGGTTCGAGATAAAACTCTACACGTTTAAGCTTTTTAACTTAAAAACCAACTTGAATTTTTTAATAATATTGATGACCTGATACAGTCTCATATATTATTAAAATATATTTTGACTGTTAAGTCGTCCCCATAATAACAGATAAGATAGAATAATTTATTGACAAAATCAGAATATCATAAAATCAGTTAAAAAACAATAAAAAGTTCAAATTCAACGAAAAAAATTATAGATTTCATCAAAGTGTCACAAAGGTTAATTTTGCTAATTTTTACAAAACTGGACGAAAATGTTGACTCTGAACGGCAAATATTCTATTATTCAAGGCATTACCCGGGGTTGAATTATCCAAAATTAGACTCATTAATGCGGCCCCTCAGATAAAAAGTTAAGGATTTGTCCATGCAGAAAAGTTTTTCAGAGCGTTTGCTTCAGGTCGATTTAAGCCATTGTTCCCCCGATGAATTGGCTAAAATGCCCTCGGTTTTTGTTCCGATTCGCAATCAGCGTCTTAACGGCGCCGAGATTAAATATCTGGTTCATAAATGCGGCCGCCGCGGCCAGGATTTATGCTTTCGTCTGCAGGCGGTGCGGGATTTTGAAACCCGTGAAGGCCGGGCGGTTCGAGCCGGAGAATGGGGCGGGATTATCGACAATCGCAGTTTTATACCGCATAAAGACCTTTCTTGGGTCGGGGTTGACAGTTTTCTTTATGGCAGTTGTTTGGAAAAAGATTCGCTGCTTAAATCTAATTCCAGGGTTGAGGATTCGCGAATCCGTTCTTCTTTGGTTGAGCAAAGTCTGATCGTTAACGGGCGTCTGTCAGCCTCAACCGTCCGAAACAGCGAGGTTTTAGAATATTGTACGCTTGAAAAAGCCGATGTCGATAACTGCCGTCTGGCTGACCGGGTTTGGCTGGAAGATGTGAAAGCTCGCAGTGCGCAGTTGCTTTTTGTGGCGGCTGATAATTCGGTTATTTCTTTTGAAAAATTAAAAGGGGATGTCGCCAATGTTGATCAGCTGAGATTGCATGGGTATCATTCGCCCGAAAAAGGAATGCTGAAATCAGAGGCGCCGGAGAAACTCAATTTTTGGCAATGGCTGCGCCGCCGCGGCCGGGAATAGGGTTCGTTTTTCTTTTTTCTCCGTTTTCCTCCTTATCCTCATTTTTTATGGTTATTTTGTCCCCCTGAACTTGTTTGTCTTCGCCCTATCCCTCGCGGGCTTGGCTTTTCTTTCTTTGTCATTCTCCGGCTTGACTGTCCCCTCTCTGTCATTCTCCGGCTTGACCGGAGAATCCAGGTTAAATAAGCAGCTACTTAATCAATTCCGACTAAGTTTCGCTGCACGTCGCTGTCGCTTGTTAGCTCAACAAGTCTCATTGCGTCTCCTCAGAAAAAGCGCATTCCGGCGCTTTTTCTTTCGGCCGGCTGGATGCTC
>CALXTG010000215.1 GCA_944391355.1 uncultured Alphaproteobacteria bacterium | reverse complement strand
CACCATTCTCTCTGTTTATTTAATAAATAAATATCATATACATAAACGACATTCAAGAATTAAGGGAGTTTTCGATACAATAGCGGCGCAAGAAACGCCTCAACTAAAACATTTTATTCACCCCTCGCTTCCGCCGATGGGGACATTTTGCCGAAAAATCACAGCGTTGCTCATCTTCTGACCACTGGGCACCGGATTCTAAACATTTTTCCCTATTAAATATAACCCCGTTAAAATCACAAACATCACCGACCAGATCTCCTCCGAAATAACGGCAATACTCCTCAGTTATGACACAAACGACATTATTTGACGGGCATGGAACACAAGGCCTGCTTAATCCATCATCAATTTGACATTTATAGCCATGTCGACAATCGGCTTCATACATATCGACCAAAAACAACACCGCCAATGTCAAGCCTATCAACATGGACAGCCCCCAAGTCAGAAACCAATACCAAAAAGCTCTTCTTCCGCTAAACTGCATAGTATTCTACCAAAATTGAAAAAATTATTCCGATAATATAAAGAGGAACACAAATCCACGAAGCTCTCAGATAAAACTGCCACACCGCACCCCAGAATTCCTTATCCTTAAACATTGTACCCTATCCCATAAAGAATCATTGCCCCCAATAAAGAAAAACCCAGAAACCAAGCTCCAACCATCATAAAAAAGCTGATAAACACACAAACAGCCTGCAGAAAATATAATACAAGCTTGCCCAATTTTTTTATATATACCATCAACCTCTCCTGGTGACCGCTATGATAACATAAGAATATAAAATTGCAATATATTTTAAATTAAACCTGAAATTACCAAAAAAGCAAGTTTTGTTTGAGATATCAAATATTGACAATAGTCCCGTTTTTTGCCAAAATATTTAAGATATTTGAACGCTGCCTGTCAGCTCGAATGTTCAATATATCTCCATGCAAGGGCAGGCTTTGCATGGGCTTTTTTATCCTTTATATCTAGTGTAGTAATCACGAAGGATATCAAGCAAAAATATTTAAAAACCTAAACCAACGCAATTTTCAAAATCTTCATCTTTATCTTCAAAATTACGCCAATTCTCATAACCGGCATATGTAAAACAGCGCAAATTATCCTCATTTTCGCGCTTGCAGTTCATTTCCATATCCGACGCGGCTCGTTCACCTCTGGAATCCTTTACAATACATTTGCAAGCGGAACATTGGTTTATATCAAGATATTTGTAATACGCACCACATAATTGAACCTGATATTTATTTGCCGATACTCTTGTCAATAAATATTCGCCACCTTCCATCCGGCGACAACGTAAAGACTTTTTCTGTCGATTTAACAGACAATCAAAACGCATACTTTCACTTTTGCCCGTTTCAAGATTCTTTACTGTACCCAAGCAACCGGCATTTCCGCAATTATACATATGCGGCTGTTCTTCTGTTTCATCAAAATTCTGAATTGTAATTTCATACAAACCGTTATTTCCCTGAAACTTATATCCCCATTCCTGCCCCTTGCCGACAATATACAATTCAATCTCTTCACACGGCCAATCTTGCGGCAAAGCGAATGCCCGGCCGCAAGCAAAGACCATACTTAAAAAGAATGCTAAAAGACTATTTTTCAAATTTTCGTAACCTCGTTTCAATCCGTTTGAACATATTCGCAACATTTGGATCAATTATTTTATCATAATTCATATAATAAATATAGCTCTGATTTTTTCAAGATTATTTACAATACCAACCAACAATCCGGCTGATAACTTTGCTTATTGCCACCGGAAGATTAAGTAATGAATAATTGACAATAATTCCGTTTTTTGCTAGCATATTTAAGATATCCGGATGCTGCCTGTCAGCGCGAGTACCGGATACATGCCCATGAAAGAACAGGCTTTTCACGGGCTTTTTTTATCCTTTAAATATATCAGGCCGACCTCCATAACTGAAGCACCCTGAGCTATTCAAATTGACATTTTCTCTTAAATCCACTGGCGTATAAAGAGAGTCAGGACGTTGAGGATCTCCGGATCCGTTAGCCACAGCCTTAAAACTGTATCGCTGGCGTTCTGGCTCCCTCTATTCCGATTATTCCTAACAAAAAAACAACAAACCAGCAAACAACTCCCTACAGTAGAAATATTAGGTAATGTAGGATTGACAATAGATCTCTCAAAAGGTATACTTATCTCTATAGAGGTTTTGTGTAGGTCAGAGAATTGTGTTCCTGCCGGCAAGTAGTTTTTAACTTGTAACGACGTTGGTGTTGCACTCCCAGCCACAGAGTCTCTATTTCTCGTTTTATATATTGTTTTGACAACAGTTTCTCCTGTTTTTACCATTCTTTCAAATTTCTACAACCTTGACCATACCTATATAATTTATTCACAATTGACTCTTAAAATAAACCTCATATATCAGAAACGCCTTTAGATGTTTGACAGTGGAATGTGCTGACTGCCATGACAAGTTCGGCTTGAGGTCTGTAGTCCGGCCGACACATTTAAAAGCTTTCATACTTTTCCTTTGACATAAAAAATAATCTGTTTAAATACAGAACAGAGCAAAACGTTTAGGATCTTTGTATCCGCTTAGCAACAGCCTTAAAACTGTGTCGCTGGCGACCTTGCCCACAACATTCCGTTTATTCCCGGCAAAAAACAACAATCCGTCAAACCTGTCTCTATACTCTCATAGTCGAAACATTGGGTAAAGAAGAATTGACAAAGGCTCTATTTCAATATATTTTTGCAACGAGATCTCAGCCTTAGGTAAGCCACTTGTCGGCTCCGAATTACCAAGGCTTTTCCTACTGGAAGACAAGTTTTCAGTAGGCTTTTTGAGTTACTCCTTCACCTCAAAGATTGACAATAGCACTAATACGATGTGTGTCCCCTCGGAGCCCAATGGAAACGTCCCTCGCAAAGACACATTTTGCGGGCTTTTATTTTGTTTAAATTCCGCGATAGGGACATTTTGCCGAAAAATCGCAATTCTGCTTATCATTAGACCACTGACCGCCGGCCTCGACACAGATTTTTTGATTAAAATTTGCCCGATCCATTTTACAGGCTTCACCGCTCCAAAAGCCCCCGTAAGTTCTGCAATAATCTTCCGTTACTTCACAAGCTTCCCCGCACGGCCAGCATTTATCTAACCTTTGCCCCGAAGCACAAGTATTTTCATCCAAGCAATAATCGACCCGATGGCGAATTCTTACTGTCAATATAACCGTCAACAATAAGATAACAACAAGCATACTTCTTATCATTTAATCTCTCCCCGCTTATGCTGCTCTACGGCTTTATACGGACATTTTGCCGAAAGGTCGCATTTCCATCTGTCATTATTCTCTGCTTTCCAAATTCCACCGGCAGCCTGACAATTTTCAGGAGAATAATTAACCGCTTCCAGATTACAAATCCTTCCCCCCAACTCACCGCCAAATGTTTGGCAATAATTCTCGGTAATAATGCATTCATCACTACATGGCCAGCAAACCGAATGATAACTGCCCAGTTCGCACCATCTGTCATCTAAGCAATAATCAGTTTCCGGTATCAAAGACAACGCAGTCATAAATAAGATAATACCACCCAAGAAAACAATAACCACCGTTTTCCCGAGAAATGAATAAAAATCTTCTTTCACTTTTCCCCCTATGACAGCAAAATTCCATAATTTTATACAATAATAGAAATAATAATAAAAAACAAGTTTTATTATCTTTTATTATATAAAAGGCTATTGCAATCAGCTTCCTTATTATAATAAGCATCAAAGATAGCGCAGACCGGCCTTTTTATCTAAAAACAAATAACTTTGTTATTTCGCTATTGACTTTTACCCCCAGAATATTATGTTACCTTCAGTCTTAGAAGATTGATGAGGGAATTCGCTGCTCATCAACGTAAGTTCGGTCACTAGGTGCGAAGTCCAGCCGAATCTTCTAAGGCTTTTTATTATAAGATGTAACCACCCAGTTCCTGTTTTTACCATTCCAGTCCTTCCGAATTACACCCTCTCTGACACTATCATCAATATAATAACGACCAAGATGACTTGGTCTATTTTGCACCACTCCGTTTTCAATTAGCTCAGGAATACCACGAACAAACTCCTGACCATCTATTCCTTCAGAATTTCGTCTATCAATAATATGCGCTAGCCCATATCCTTTATCTCCACCCTTTCCATATACAAAATCAATATCGCCTATTCCTTTTTTCTTGGTAGCTGCCCTGACATAGCCATCCTGCTGCTTCAACAAAGCTTCTATTGCCTCCTGAGGTTTATATCTATATCCTTTTAATTGAACTGAGGCTCCTTCCATTCCTTCATAAGGATTTGAAAACCAGTCATTCCACGCATTTTTAGAATATTTAATGCCACCTTTCAAAACGGATGGCACCCCTGCTCCGGCAAATCCCCCAAGCACACCGCTGGTAATTTTCCCATATGTTGTTTGCGGATCAAAATAACCATTACTCAAACCGGCTCCTATCCCGGCCATTGCAGCCGTACCCGGATTATCCATAAGCACAGCCCGTAAACCTCTACTGATAAGACCAGTACCGTTACCTAACATTCCAACACTCCCGGCTAGTTTTCCCAAACCCCCGCCGACAGCAAAACCATATCCAAATTCACCGGCATCATTAACCATCTTTTCCCACTTATTTCTCTGTTTTATAGCTCTCGGCGCCTCAATATTAACTCCCGGGATCTGGTTAATCCCTCCATAAATAGCATCAGTCACTCCCTGTATCGCTGATAATCCTGTTCTAACAATGTTATTACGAACCTCTCCTTCATAATTATCATATACAGAACCGTACGGATATTTATATTTAATAAGATTATCTAAGTTTTGTGTTGCAATTTGATGTAACCGCTCATTCGTAAAATATAAATTAGTTCCCATAATATCTTCAGCTACCTGATCTAAAATATAATCTATTCCTTCACTCATTTTCGTTTTCCTTTAATAAAAAAATTCACGTTCCCGAAACTTCTGTCCCGGGAACGCGAATA
>CALXTG010000214.1 GCA_944391355.1 uncultured Alphaproteobacteria bacterium | reverse complement strand
CTTATTGACAACGGCGAGATCTTCCTGAGAGAGAACCCCCTCTTTAGCAAGAGAAGCGGCATTGCCGGCAATATCCTGATTCAGTTGATCATGGCCTTTAATTTGCTCACCGTAGACATGCAGCTGCCCGTTTTCATTTACGGAGTAATCGACTTTTTGTCCCAGGGAGTCGGTAAAGCTGTAAATCTGTTCATTAGAATTCTCTGCCGGCTCTTTCATGAAAACGATATTGTTATCGGTATTCGCCTGATTTTCGGCTCCGTTGTTAAGCGTTTCCGGATTAGCACCGGCATAAGTACGCTGTTCAGCCGTTTCTTCAAGAATATTTCCCTGACCGTCGGTCTTAAAGCCTTTGGCATAATATTCGCCATTTTCATTATTCTGTACCGGGTTGGTATGTAATTCCATATTAAGCGGCTGTTCGTGCTGCAACGGCGGAATTTCAGAAGTTGAACGATCGGTCGTATTATTCTGCCGCTCTGTTTCTTTCTCCTGAAGCGTCATCTCGACCTCCTTCTGCTGAAGAGGCGTAATTTCGGCTGATTCTCGTGTTTCCATCCCAACGATTTCATTGGTGACGACACGGCCAAGATGCGATTGATTATAGTTGTCCTCAACCTCTCTTAAGGTCGGTATCTGGCTGTAGTCGCCGTTTTTAACGCGGTTAAGATTGCTTTCGGCGACCTTAATTTCATCACGCATATCGGCTTTATGGGCTTCACTGGCGCGCAGAACATCTTCAACCGTGGTTTCATTGGTAATTTTGAGACCGCTGATTTCAGCCATTTCGCGTAAAGCGTCCTGCTGTTTGGCTTCCAACCGTTCAATCCTGTCAAGCTTGTTCAGATTGCGGTCCGTCTGGCGCTCATACTTATTGGCTTCATGTTTTTCGGCGTCGGCATCCGGCGTGTTAATATCACGCAGACGCCCTTCCTTATTGTCAATGCGGTCATCAAGACGGTTGATTTTATTTTCAAGCTGTTCCAAACGTTTGATGTCGCCTTCGGCCGTGTTAATATCATTTTTATAAGTAGCTTCGGCCAGATTGACGTTATCTTTAATAAAGTCTTCACGCAGGTGTGCCAAATCTTTCAGCGCATCGCCATGAGCTTCCTGGGCGCGGATAATCGCGCTGCGGTCACCGGATTCCTGCGCAGCTTCCAAAGCGGCACGGGTTTTGGCTTCTAACTGTTCAGCCTGATGATAAGCCTCATTGGTGGCAATGGCTTTTCCTTGCAGACGGTCAACGCGGTTACTGTCATTTTCGTCACCGTGGAGAAAATCTTTGACCTCCTGTTTGTGTTCATATTCACTTAATTCTTTTGAGAGCGTATGCATCAGTTCTTTGGCTTCAAAATCTTTGCCTTCGGCGCGTAAAGCATTAAATTCTTTGAGGCTGTTATCGGCAATCAGGCCGGCTTCTTCAGGACTCATGCCTTTCATGACGCATTCGGCATAGATGGCACTGCGCAAAGCCTGTTGATTGCGGCCGTCTATTTCGGCCTCATTCCCCGATAAAGCATTCTCAATTACATTATTATCGATTTTGCTTTGGTCTGACTGTGTGTTATCACCGCCGTGTTGATGGTTATCATTACCACCATGTTGGTTTTCATTAACCACCGTGCGTCCCGGACCGCTGTATTCGCCGGTATCGGCAATATGTCCCATTGCGGTTTGAATATTTTGAAACTGTTCGGGAGTCAGTTCGCCGCCTTTGAGCATGGTCTCAATATTTTGGATTGCCTCAGCCTGAGCCACCGGAGCGAGCTCGCGCAGCATGGCATATTTATAGGCAAATTCCTCTTTGCTTTCGATTCCCTCGGGCAATTTGATTTCACCGTTTTCGACCAAATCATAAATACCTTCTTTAAGCTCAGCGCCTAAGAATTTGTCGTTGCGGGCATCCCAACGCTCCAGGTTTTCTTTGCTCTCAACCGGCTGCTCGACAGCATTGCCCTCCTGTGTCTGAGAATCGTTCGTACTGCCGTCATGGAGATTATGTATCGCATCATTCAGGCCGGTTTCCTGCGCCATGACACCCAAACCCTGGTTTAAGGCCATACCGGCACCGAGAGCCGCGGTAGTTTTAACCAAATCTTTAAACTCTTTACCGACATCTTTCCAGGTTGCCTTACCCTGAGCGACATCAGCCAGACGGCTGAAAACATTGCCGACTTTGGGAGCAATACCAGCAGTCATACCAATGACAACACGGTTTTGCGACAGATGGCGCATGGCCGGGTTCTGCATAAACTGATTAAGCATATCGCCGCCCTGAATGCCGAAGGTGTTGACCGCATCCCCGAGCGAACCGCCGAGGCCTACGGCAGAAGCCAGCATACCGGCGCTCTGAGCCAAAACCTGAACCTTGTTCTTTTTGAAATATTGCCAAAAACTTTTCTCTCCGGAAGCTTTGTAAGCTTTGCGGATATTTTTAATGCTTTTTATTGTATTATACCCCATCAGGGCGGCCATACCGACCGGCGCCGTCATACCGGCAACCGTATATAAGGCGTATCCTTTGACGCCGTTACCGATAAATTTCAAAGCGGTTTTAGCGCGTTGATAGTTTTTGTTGTCTTTATGTTTTTCGTCAAAGGCTTTAATCCGGTTGGCATATTTATCCAGCCCGGTGGTTTTGCCGATCCGCTGGCCGAGACGTCCGGCGAAACCCTGCGCCCGGTCATGCGTAACGGCATACTGCGCCTGGACGGTTGCCGCCGACACCTTTATTTTACTGCCTTCGCCAAGTCTGGCCCAAGCCTGAACCGCTTCGCGGGCTTTGCCGGGGAAATTTTTATCTCCGGCGCCGTTGGTTTTGTCCATAGTTACCGTGTTGTAGACGGCAATTTCAAGTTCTTCGGCCAAAGCTTTCTGCACTGCTTCGGGCGTAATTTCTTCACCGCTCACGGTCAGATTTTTAATTGCTTCCAGTTTGGCGGCATTAATCAGACCGTCACGAAGCTTTCCGGCTTCATCTTTAGAAACAGGTTTGCCTTTTTCATCACGAAAGTCAAGATTTTCCAAAACCGTGCGGGCTTCGGCAAACTCGTCCCGCTCGCCCTCCTGCGGTTTTTGCGAAATATTTATCTTGTCAATTTCTTCCTGAATGCTTTCCAGACGGCGATTGATTTCTTCGGCATTTTCCGGCGTCAGCCCTTCCAAACCGTTTTCGGCATCATAAGCGCGCACGGCGGCAATCAGTTTTTCCTGAGCTTTTGCCCCTTCTTCGCTAAGCTGCCGATCATTATAACTTTCGCCTTCATAACCGTAAAGGCCGATCATTTCTTTCAAAGCCGGCGCATTCTGAATACGGAAACCGTCATTAGCAGTGACAAAGGCTGCCAGACGGTTGCGTCCGGCTTCCTGAACCTTGCCCAAAGCTTCGGCATTACCGGTTGAA
>CALXTG010000213.1 GCA_944391355.1 uncultured Alphaproteobacteria bacterium | reverse complement strand
GAAGCAAAGGCGGTTCGGATATTAATTAAGATCATCGCCATCTGGTCTTGGGCTTTGGTCAGTTTGTATTTGGCCATCGCTTTAGAATAACCGGAAATACCGCCGACCGACAGAACGCCGATAATCGCCAGCACGCCCAGCATTTCGACCATCGAACGGCCCGATTGTTCATTCTTGAATAAATTTTTCATTGTTAGTCTCCTGCTTTCATCCCTATACTATAATTGTAAAGGATTAAAATAAAATTAATAGACTAACTTAGGGCATAGTGATTTTCTGTCTAATGGTTTTATTTATAACTTAAGTCATAAGTCAGGGGATAAAGAGTGACGGCCAGAGCATCGACTGTAAAACGGAATGACATATTTGAGATGACAAAAAAAGAGGCTCGAAAGCCTCTTTTCTTAAGATTATATATTTAATATTAGTAATAAACCCAGATTATTTTATTATCAGCGGTTTGAGAAGTACATTCTTCCACGGCTGTCCCCGGAGGAACGGGCAGCTGATCAGTACCGTAAGTATGTTCTGTTCCATTAATTGAAATTTTTACCAAACCATCTGAACCCCAGTCAGAAGACGCTAAGCTGGCACAGGTTTCTTTACCCAAACCTTTAAATTGAATGCTAAATTTAGTGCTGTCATCACATGCACCGTCTTCTCCTGTGGTTCCACAGGCAATAACAGTATCCCCGCCAAAAGCATTTTTAATGGTTGACCCCTTACCGATACCGGCAGGTAACATATCACCGGGAACAATATTCATGGCAATGGCAGCAGTTTTATCTAATCCGGCATAACTCGGCGCCGAAGCAAAGGCGGTACGGATATTAATTAAAATCATCGCCATCTGATCCTGGGCTTTGGTCAGTTTGTATTTGGCCATTGCCTTGGAATAACCGGAAATACCGCCGACCGACAAAACGCCGATAATCGCCAGCACGCCCAGCATTTCAACCATCGAACGACCCGATTGTTCATTCTTGAAAGATTTACTCATTGTTACTCTCCTGAAACTATATGTTATATAGTTTCAGTATAACGCAGCCTGTGAAGAAACCTATCCTCTCTTTGGTAATAAATTCAATGCGTTACAGAAGATTTTTTATAACTAAAGACGAGGCTTTATGACCTAAGTCATAAACCAACTGCGAAAATCTCAGCAGGAAGCCAAGACGGGAAATGACGGTAAAGGGATTATATTGAAATTAAGTAACCTCAGTAATGGCGCGAAGGTTACCGTCACGGTTGATCTGGACGACCCGCAGCTTTTTGTGCATTTCCTCAATGGTTTTTTTACGATCAATCGTCGGATAAGAGTGCAAAATACGATCGGTAAAGGCTTCATAAGCCGCTTCGGAATTTTCGGCGTGGATAGTAGCCAGACAGTTATCGTGGCCGGACCCCATCAGCTCCCAAATAGCGCCGGCATTACCGGTGGAAATTTCCCCGCCGATAATGGCATCCGGCGTGAAACGAACCACTAAGTCGATGATTTTGGCATAACTCATCTGGTTGGACTGTTCGGTACGCGACAAGACCAGATGAACACGGTTGGGATGCGGAACCAAAAGTTCGCGCGTATCTTCGATGGTAACAATACGCTTATGGATATCTAAAATTTTCAAAAGGTTGTTCAGAAACGTGGTTTTACCGGTTGAGGTCGCTCCCGAAACCAGAATATGATCGCCGCGTTTGATGCTCAAAAGCAGCCGTTCGTAAGGATCCTCAGGATCTTTAATATCTTTGAGCGGATTAATTTTATGCAGACCCGAACCCTGGCTTAAACCATAATCCTGCAAACCAAAGGCGACATCGTCGCTGTGAACGCGGATGGCAATGGCAATGCCGCCGGTTAAATCTTCCTGGTCATACATCACGTTGCGGCCGGCAATCGCCGAAAAACGAGGTTCGCCGGGAAGCGTCGCATAAACAACCGGCGTTCCCTGAACCGGGTCAAACGGAAGCTCATAGGTATTGGCGATGATATAAAGCAAATCAGTCAGATATTCTTTACTGAGTTTTTCATCTTTATACATAACCCAGGGATAAGCTCTTTTACCGCGCAGGCGCAGCCAGATCTGGCCGCCGCGGTTAATGGCAACTTCCTCAATATTGTCCTGATTATACCAGTAAGACAAAGGACGCAAAATCGATTCAAGAACCGTAAAACTCATCAGTTTCTCCCTTAAAACAACTGCGGAACGCTGCTGTCCGTCCCTGAAGACGTTGACCCGCCCGACGGCCGCGGCGCCGGAGCCGGTGTTCTAGATGTAGTCGCCGGCTGAGAACTTACAAGAGGCGGCGGGGGCGGCGCGACGGTTTGCGGCTGCGGGTTGTTAGAATATTTCTGATCGCTGATTAACGGCGTGCCGGTTGCCTGGGCGCCGCTGTCGTCGGCTTCATAAACAACCGAGCTGGAACCGCCGGGACCGCCGACCGTTCCGGCAGCCTGAGCGCCGCGCGAATTGGCGCGTTCTCTGCTCTTGGCTTCGTCATCAATCAGCACGTCTTTGTAGACATCATTGCTGCTTTCTTCGCTGTCACGTTCAACCGTCCGCAGCCACAGGTCAACATTAGGATAAATGATAATGCGGGTGCCGGCGGGAATATAAGTCATCGGTTTGATATTGGCTTTATCCTGCAAGATGTTTTCAAAAATCTGGTTCATGTCATTTAAGAAATTCTGACGGGCATCATTGGCCGCTTCCTGACGCGGCGTTTCAACTTCTCCGTCGCTTTCTTCTTTCGGCGCCATGTAGTAAGAACTCAAGCTGGTCAGCGTGGTTGTCATAATCGGCAGGGCATATTTTTTGAACAGCTGTTGGTCAAGATAGCCTAAAGCGCCGCCGCGTCCCTGCGCATCGCCGGTTACGCCGTCAAAAGTAAATAATGAGCCGTCGGGGCGAATCAGCCGCTGCCAGGTAATCTGAACTTTGGCGGATTCCGAGGTAGCTTCAGTACTGGCGGTGACGCCCCCCAAAGTGCCGATGACACGACTGCCGGCCGGAATCAGGATATTACGCCCTTCTTCGGCATAGACATTGCGTTCGACAAAGGCCGTTATCGGGGTCGGGTTGTTGCTGTCAATCGAACGGGCAATTACCGCGGGGATCGGTTTATCGGAAAGTATCATCTCGCTCATGTCAACACGCCATGAGGAAATTACCTTGCTTATTCCCTGCTCTTCCCAGTTTTTCTGCATGCCGTCAAAAGCTTCGCGGCGAATATTGGTGCTGATTTTGCCGACCGAGATATTTTTACGGCGCTCATTTTGGGCGGCGTTTAAAGCCATGGCCCGCTGCGGGTCATATCTTTCGCCGGGGCCGTAACCGCCGCCGGGACCAAGATTGCCGCCGGGGCCGCTGCCGGTGCCGTAAGCCGCGCCCTGACCAAAGCTCCCGGCCGGGACAAAGATGTCGCTGCTCAGGGATTTTTGCGGTTCTTCAATTCCGATCAGGGTGCCGTCATCGTCAATAATCAAGCCGTCAGGCATTTTACGGCCGATTACTTTGCCGCTTTTATTCACAACCCGGCCATCAGATAAGATTTCGCCAAGATATTCCCCGTCGGGCGTCAGAGCAATATTTAAGGACTGACGATACTTATTATCGCTGTGCGAATCTCCGGGTTCAAGCGTGCCGACCTGTTTGCCGTCGCTGCCTTTTTTAGGCAGATCGCGGCTGGGGACTTTTTCATACCAGTTGATTCCGATACCGCCGAGAATATTCCCCGAAGCATCAACCACATTGCCGTTTTTATCCAATTTGCCGATGACTTTGCCGTTGGCGTCAACAACCGTGCCATCAGCATTGGTATAGCCGATGACATTGCCTTCCGCATCATATACTTTCTGCTTTTCACCTACAGCTTTGATGATATTCCCGTCCTTATCAATATAGCTGACCGGACGCCCGTTTTCATCAAATTCATGAGGTTTATAATCACCTTCTATCGGGTTGCCGTTTTCATCAACCAGACGGCCGTCTCCGTCAACATAACCGATGACATTGCCGTTCTCATCGACCATTGCCCTGCGCTCGCCGGCCGGGACAATTTTACTGTAATATTGCAGCGGTTTGGCAACGGCGACTTTTGCTCCCGAGGCATCAACAATGCTTCCGTCACGCTCTAACCGGCCGACGACAATTCCCTGGGCATCAACAACATCATTATTCAATTTCAATTCGCCGAGAACAAGGTTACCGGCATCGCGGATATAATAATCGCGATTGCCGCGGCCGATGACCCGTTCGCTGCGGTCAACCAAAAAGCCGCGGCTGATTTTGCCGAGATTTTGATTGGCAAGGCTTAAGACTTCACCGTTTTTGGCAATATAGCCGACCGTTTTGAAATCATTGTCGTAAACATAAAAATCATACAGGGCATAACCGATTTTCTGACCGTTGTCGGTGACGGTTCCGTCAAACAAAACTTGTCCGACAACCTCTCCTGAAGCATTGACGACCCGTCCGTCAGCCTCAACCCGGCCGAGATAACTGTCGCGATTATTGAAGGCGACTTTATAGCGGAACAGCGCGCCGAGCGGCGAACCGGTGGTATTATTGACATTATCATCGGGCTGGACATAGCCGATAAAGCGGCTGTCATTATCAATTACCCGGCCGTCCAATACGCTGCGGCCGATAAATTTATCATCAAAACCGATTACCGGAAGCGCTTCGACAATGCGCCCCAGAACCGCCCCCTGTTCATTTTTAATAAGCCCGCGGTTATCGCTGCAGCCCAAAACCTGACCGCCGGGAGCCAAAGCCTTATTATTGGCGGCCAAAGCGGCCATAATATTGCCGCCGTAATCAACCACGGCGCCGGGATTGATGACAAAACCGGCTATTGAGCCGTTTTCGCTGAGCATTTGTCCGTTGGCCAGGATTTTTCCGAGGTTAATTTCACGATAATTTAAAACCCGCGCATCACCGGCGACAACGCCGACCAAAGCACATTCATCATTATAAACCGCCTGCGGCATGATAATGCTGCCGACCGGCAAACCGCCGTTGTCCAAAACCAGCCCCGAAGCCGATACGCTGCCCGCGGCCGCATTGTTAAAATCGCGGACAACGCCGTCGGCACGCGCATAACCAAACAAATTGCCGTTGACGGAAACAGCAAGCGGCGCGGCAAAGGCATGACCGGAAACCGGCATCATTTGCGGTGTGTCAGCGGCTGATACCGCGACAACGCTGTCATCGGGAAGAATTTTGCCGCTGACGGCGCGATTTTTATCCAAGAGCAGATTGGTTGCCGAAAGCAGCCCCAAAGAGCCCCCCCGGCCGTCAACCGCATAAAAGGAATCATTGTTTTTGGCAGCCGGTTTTCCCTGCGCGTCCCAAACCAGTCCGGACTGGGTCAAAGTTCCGATTTCGGTGCCGTTGCGATCGGTGACCCGGCCGTCTAAGGCGATGCTGCCGACTTCGGAACCGATCAGGCTGTAGACAGGCGCAAAAGGTAAAGCCCGACCGGCGATATTGCCGTCAGAACTGAAAATATATCCCAAAGGAGAAACCGTGCGCCGTTCATTGCCGCTGCCCTGAACCACGCCGCCGATCCCCGGCAAACCGAGAAACCGGTTGTTAACATCCAAAGCTGCGGAAGGCTGAAAAACCGCGCCGAGCATGCGCCCCTGCGTATTATAAGCCGAAGCGCCGAGCATATAGCCGGAAACTACGCCGTTCAGATTAATCAGAGAACCGTTGCTGAGGCCGTGACCGACAACACTGCCCTTAAAGTCAAAAACCGGACCGCCGCTGATAATCCGGCCGGCCGGATTGCCGTCTTTATCCAAAACGACGCCGCGGGCGCCGAGTTCGGCAATAACCTCTTTATCTCTGACAATTTTGCCGTCCGGCAGCAGGCGCCCGAGATAACGCCCCTGCAAATC
>CALXTG010000212.1 GCA_944391355.1 uncultured Alphaproteobacteria bacterium | reverse complement strand
GATCAGAAAAGTTTTTACGACCAGTATCTGAAAGGCAAATACCAGAATATTGTTGACTATATAAATTCTTTGAGTGTTGCCGATATCAATGCCAGAATAACCAAGGCTCTCAATGATGAACTTGCCGCCCTGAGGGCCGAAGAGGAGCGGAAAATCAACGAGGCGGCTCTGGCGCAGATAAATAAGCTGCAAACCCAGCGCGAAACGCAGATCAGCCAGATTGACGAAGCATTGTATGCCTCGCGGCAGACGATCGAAAACAACCGGACGGACGAACTGAACCGTGCACGTGATGAAAAGAATCAGTCTCTGCGTCAGCTTGAAAGCGAAAAGTCCTCTCTGGAAGCTGCGCTTGATGAGCAAACTGCCGAATTGTCAAATATATCGGCGGAGTTAAAGGTTGCTGCGGAAGAATTGGAAGTGCGCCGCGAAGCCTATGAAATTGCGGCCGAAGAGCTGGCTGTCAGCCGCGGCGCCGCAGACGGACGGGAAGCTGAATTAAGCACGGCTCTGGCGCAGGCAGAATCTTCCGTAAAGACGATGGAGCAGCAGATTGCGTCTCTGGAAAGCCGTCGGCAGTCGCTGAACGGAAGCTTGGCGCAAAACCGCCAGCGGTTGGAAGACGTTAAAAATCAAATTGCCGATATTGAAAATAAGTATCAGGAAACTGCCGCTGCCATAAATGATACGGCGGCCGGCAAACTGGCGGAAATTAAGAGTAAACGTGATGAAATGGCTCAGGTTGTCGAAAAAGATTTTGACAGCAAAAAAAGCGCCGTAGAAGAAGCCAGCGATCGTCAGAAAGCGGCGGTAGAAGTTAAAAATACCCTGCAGGTCAGCACGATAACATCGCAGGCCGCAGGTTTTATCGCCGCCGCCCGCAGCCAGGCCGAAAAAGAAGTTCGGGCCGCCGAAGCGCAGCTGAAAGCAATGGGCGATAATCTGTACCGCAGTGAAAATTATGCGCAGATTCAGGCCATTCATAACAATCTGATTAATCGGCTCAAAGCCGTAAAACTGCAAATTCTGGGTATGGAAGGCGCCGTTCTTGCCACCATCGAGGTTTATAAGGATTTTCTGGCCGTCAGCGATATTTCGCCCGATACCGAATATTTTGTTGCCGCCGCCCCAATGAAGCCCCGGGTTCTGAAAGCGCCGAAAGCGCCTCTGACTCTGAGCTCCGCGCCGCTGCGCGAGATCGTTCATATGGATGATACCGATTGGGCGAATATTCCCCGCGGCAAAGACGGCCGCGTAACCCGCGAAGGTTTTCTGGCTTACGGCGGAGAAGTTCCCGAAATCTGGAAACTTTTGCTTAAGGACAAAGCTTTTGTAGAAACCGAAATAAACCTGAAAGAAGTTTTGGATAAGGGCGGTGAAAAAGTCTTTCTGCTGCGCGGCGGGGTTTATCCCTGCAAACTGAACGGTAAAGTTGTTGATGTTTATGCCGATAAAAAGGTTAATTTCATTAACTCGATCACCGAAACAGGCGATATGCCGAATTGCCAGGGCATAACCCTGAACGGCGGAAGCTTGTACAATCCCCGCGCCGAAGCGACAGTAAGCCTCCCGGTCGGCAGCAACGGCGAAGTCGAATACAGCGAACTCGGCGTTATCCTTTCGGCTGATGACAAAAATAATCTGTATCTGAAATCGGAAACCGCCAAAGTTTTCGAAAAAGTCCGCAAGATTGATGAGGAATACAAAGACGGTACCCGTACCGATGAAACAGCTAAAAAGATGAGCGGCCAAACCAAAATGGAAGAAGATATCTATCAGCAGTCGGTTTTGTCCCGCAATCAGATCGGCGATTTCCTGAAATCGGTCGAACGTGAGCAGATTTACCGCCAGTCGGAAGAAGAACTGCGGCAGTCAAACGAAAATGCCCGTCAGGAATTAATCGAAACCCTCCGCGGGCTCGGATTTGAGCCGTCTTCTTCGCTGGATCTCAGTCGTGAAGCGGATATGAAACAGGTTCGTTCCCAGCTTGACACAATCAAAGAACGCTATCTCAAAGCGGCGCAAAGCGGCGTCAGCGGGGTAAAAACCGCAGATAACGAGCTTGCGCAGGAGCAGCTTGAGGGAATTAAAAACACGCTTCGCGCTCTGCAAAAAGACAGCGACGAACTGGTAACAATCAGCGAAAGCACCGATGACGGAGCGGCGCTGGACGAAGCGATTGCTTCGGCCAAAGTCAATAATGAGCTGGAAAACAAATATGAAACCCGCGCCGATGAAGAAATGGACAAGCTCGGAAAGCTGACCATTCCTTATGCGCCTTCCTATTAGTGAGAAAAGATGGCAGATATCGCAGACATGAGCAAGGGAACCAAGACACTGGCTATCAGCGGCCAGGTCGATCCCGATTATAAGTTTATTGATGTTCTGGATAAAGAGGTCGAGGGCTTTAAGCTCAAATATTATATGTGGCTGTCGCGTCTTTTTACGCTTTTTGCCGTCATCTCCCTGCTGATTTTTGCCAGCAGCTCTTTGGCGCTGTTTAAGCTTGCGCCTATGGTAAATGTCGAGCCTTTCCTGATTATCAATCAGGATGCTTCCGAAGGCATCGTCCGCTACGAGCCGATCGCCTATGACATGGCGTCCAAAGACCAGCTGATGGAAACTTTCGTCAAGCAGTACATTATCATTCGCAATACCGTCATTGACGACCCGATAGAAATGCAGTCGCGCTGGTTTCCCGGCGGCATGCTGAATTTTCTGTCTTCAGCCTCGGTGTTTGACCAGTTTGACCGGGTCCGGGAACAGACGTTTGAGCGTATGCAGGAAATTCATCTGGTCCGTGAGGTCGAAATTATCTCGATCGGCAAACAGGGCGGCGCTAAAAGCCCGATCTGGAAAGTCGATTTCAAAACTTATGATTTGTCCGAAGATGCCAACAGTCCCGGCCGCAGCAATCTTCGTGTCCGCTACTGGACCGCTTCGGTCATTGCCTATTTCTTCAAAGAACGGCAGTTTGTCGGCCGCCGTCTGATTAACCCGCTCGGATTTACCGTTACCCGTTATTCGCAGAATGAAGTCGAACTCTTCTGATGGGAAAAACCCGCCGCCGCCGGATTGTTTTTTTCGGCTGTTGATAAGTTGGGGATTTAATTGGTAAGCTGTTTTACTTTTTAAACAAAAGAGTATATTTTAACCCTAACGAGACAGCCTGACGAGGCTTGTCTTTTGAATATATGCATATATGTGAAAGGTTAACCGGGTATGAAAAGCTCTAGTAAATTATTGCTTCTTCTCGTTATTTTGCTGTTATCTGGCTGCTTTGGTTCTTATTATGAACCCGAGCCGGTCGGTGTCGGTAAAGGCGGCGATGAACTGAAACTGTCCCCCTGCGCCTGCCTGCAGCTTGAACTTCCGAAAACTCTGCCCGACTGGTTTGTCGAAACAATTTAGTTTTTGAAGGTAAGGTAAATGGCTGAACAGCTGAACTCAAACAATACCAAACAGCGCCTGCTCGGCGGTCGTCCGCAGGCTGCGCCCCGTCAGGCGCCGCGCCGCAGCGAAGATGTTTTTGTCGCAAATGTCGGCGAAAAGCGCTATCTCTGGACCGCCCGCGCTTTTGCCATTATCATGGCAATCAGCGTTTGCTGCAATATTGTTCTGATTCTGGCTATCATGCAGGTTATGCCCCTGTATCGCGTCGAGCCGTTTCTGCTGACTTTCCAGAATAAGCAGGAGCAGGTTTATAAAATCCAGCCCATTCAGGGGAATATGGAAGACCAGAAAGCCATTACCGAAGTCTTTGTCCGCCAGTATGTCTTGCTGCGCAGTTCTTTCAGCCGTGATATTCCCGAAATGGAAGCGCGCTGGCTGCCCGGCGGCGCTCTGCAGGAAATGTCTTCTTCGGCGGTTTATTCCGAATTCCTTGAAAAAACCGCCAAACGGGCTTTGCAGATAATCCGCCAGCGTAATCTGATGCGCGATGTCAAAATTCTTTCCGTTAACGAACTGAGCCGCGGGCTTTGGCAGGTTGAATATGAAACCCGCGATATGTATCCCGATTCCGCCCGTCCCGAAGTAAACTTCTGGACGGCGTCAATGCGTATTGCCTATCGCCAGAAAAATGTCAAATACGGTGAACGGCTGAAAAATCCGGTCGGGTTTACCGTCACCCGTTATTCTTTGACCTATAATAAAGTGGAGTAGCCTTAAGGGAGTAACCATGGTTAAAAAAATTATCAGTATAATATCCTTAACCGCCGCCGTAATTTGCGGCGCTTCACAGGGCTATGCGCAGGTCACGACCGGAAATCTCGACCAGAGCGCTGATCAGGGGCAGGGGCAATACCAGCCGATGAATATGGGGTATGCCGGTTTTAACTCTCTGGGAATGACCCAGGCCGCCTGGCTGGATCCGTTGCAAAACCTCGGCGAGGGTCAGACCAAGCCGGCTTATTCCAAGTATTACTGGTCTCCGGATTTGGTTCTGCCGATCCGCCTTCGCGAAGGTATGATGACTCTGATAAACTTCCCCGAATGGGAAATGGTCGAAGATGTCTTTATCGGCGATAATGCCACTTTTGACGGACAAATTACCGCGCCCAACGCTTTGCTGCTTTATCCCCGCAAAGGCGCCAATGTCGGTGTTGATACCAACATCATTATTTTCGGCCGCTCCGGCAACCGCTATGTCTTTTATGTGAAAAGCGAAGGCGTCAATACCGAGCGTCTGACCAACTCAATTATTGATATTGATGTCATCGGCGGAAAAGGCGGCGGCAAAAACGCTTATGCCGGCGGCGGAAGCAAAGGAAATCTCGGCAGCGGCAATTCCAATTCGGTCGCTTCGTCAAGCATGCGCCGTTTTCAGACCGAAGACTGGCTGAAAGAGATTCCGGTCGACCCTGAAAAATTCCGCTTTGACATAGAAGTTTACGTCCCCAATCCCGATGATGTCGTGATAGCGCCCGAACGCGTCTGGCGCGATGATATTTTCACTTATATCGATTTGGGCAAGAAGGCTTTGAATATGAATCAGCGCCCGATCGTGACAATGATTGTCGAACGTATTGAAGTTCCGGTCGGTTTTCGCGCCAAAGGCCCGGATAATCGTCTGATTGTGGTCGAGGGCATCGGCGATATGGTGCTCAGAAACGGCAAACGTCTGGTTTGCCTTAAATTGCGCCGCGATGATGCCGAAGGACTGCAATATGCGGACTATGCCGATAATCTGCCGCCGCGTTGGGATGTTCCCGCGCCGATTCCCGAAAGCAATCCCGCTGCCGGAGGAGCAATGGGCAACTCTGGCGGCGGCTTGTTCGGCGGCGGCGCGCAGAACGGCGGAGTCTTAGGTTCCGGCAGCGGTTATAAAACCGGTTATCCCGGCCAATATGATATTAACGTCGACGGCAGCCAGATAATTGTCCCGCAATATAACCAAGGCGGCATGAATGGCATGAACGGCGTGAACATTGACTATTCTTCCGGAACGCCCGGCGCCGTAGATTATTCAAAAATGCAGCGTCTCAGCAATAATTCCGGAGCCGGCAGCAAATATGCCAAACAATACGGATACGGAACCGGTTTTGCCGATGCCAATTCCAATATTTCGGTCGAGCTGGGAACCGATGCCAAAGTCGATAATCTGGAAAAACTCTGGGACAATCTTTCGGCTAAATATCCGAAGCTGTTGAAACGCTACGAACCGTTCTTTTCGGTTGATGCGCCGGCCGACGGTCAGGGGAAAGAACTTTTCCATCTGCGTATCGGGCCGATTAAAACGCTTGACGAAGGCGACGGCATCTGCAGCTCTCTGGGGCGTAACGGTGTCTTCTGCAGTGTGGTAAGGACCCAATGAGCAAAGAAGTATTAACGCATTCCGAGGCTTATGTAAAAAAAACCAATCGTGTAATCTTAACGATCGGCATAACCTCTTTGGTCATCTTTTTGATCGGCGTTTTTCTGCTGATGCAGAGCAATAATCTTGAGCAGGAATATGAGGAGCCGGTCTTTACCGACAGCGCCGACGCGATTAATATCGGCGAGCGCGGCCCGTTGCTGGATAATCTTGAATTCGGCGATGTCGTCGAAGGAGAAATTCCTCTGACCGCGACCCCGAACCCGGTGCCGCTCGGACAGGTGGTTTTGGGAACCGATGCCAAAAATGTTTTAACCTTGGGAACCAACGGCAAAGCTTCGGTCAAAATTGTTTCCGTAACGCTGGCCGAACCGCCGGCTGACGGTTTTACTTTCAGCGACAAATGCTCGGGAAAGTCTTTGACCGGCGATGAAACCTGCCATGTGACCATGAATTGGGAACCTGTTGTCGCCGGCAATGTGCAGAATAATTTTATTGTCACCTGGCATGAGCTGAACCTCAGCCAGCAAAATGCCAAAGCCGAAAAAATCCCCGTCATCGGTAATGCGATCAGCAAAGAAGATTGTAATTTTTGCGAAACGGCTCCCGGAGAAGTCGGCAAATCCGAAACCAAATCGGCCGGAACCCGCTATGCGATCGGTCCGGACGGCAAAGTCATTGGTATTATTGATGAGGACGGCTATGTGCGGGATGAAAACGGCAATATCATCGGCCGCGTCAATGCCAACGGCCTGATTGTTGACGAGAACGGCAATGTCATCGGCGTCGCCGAGGCCAGACGGCTGGTTTATGACGCCAACGGCAATGTTATCGGCTATGTCAATGCCGACGGCACGGTTGTTGATAAAGACGGCAATGTTATCGGCCGGGTGCTGCCTGACGGCACGGTTGTCGACAATGACGGCAATGTCATCGGCAAAGCCGTAGACAGCGGGTTTGTTTATGATGAAAACGGCAATATCATCGGCCGCGCCATGCCCGACGGCACCGTGGTTGACATGAACGGTAATATTATCGGACGGGTAAACGAAAAAGGCGAAGTTGTTGACGAAAACGGCAATGTTATCGGCCGGGTTGCCCAGCAGGGAAGGGTTGCCGTCGATGAAAACGGCAATGTTCTCGGGGTAGTTATGCCCAACGGGACTGTGGTCGATTCTCAGGGAAAAGTCGTCGGTCGTGTTGATGAAAACGGCAATGTGGTCGTCGATGAGGTTATCGGTCAGGTCTCGACGCCGCGTTATGCCTATGACAAAGACGGCAATATTATCGGAATTGTTGATAAAGACGGAAATGTCGTAGATTTTAACGGCAATATAATCGGCAAAGTTCTGCCCGACGGCACCGTGGTTGATGCGGCCGGCAATGTTATCGGCAAAGCTGATATGCCTGGCCAGAAAGTTCGCTTTGCCCGCGATAAAAATGGTAAAGTAATAGGTATAATTGATAAAGACGGTAATGTTGTGGATTTCGACGGCAAAATAATCGGAAAAATGCAGCCCGACGGTTCAATTATCGATGCCGCCGGCAACGTCATCGGGCAGGCCGACGCTGCCGATGCCGCCCCGAAAATGGCCTATGGTGCCGACGGAAAAGCAATCGGTTATGTTGATGCCGGCGGAAACGTCGTCGGTTTTGACGGACAGAAAAAAGGCCGGATGCTTGCCGACGGAACGCTGGTTGACGAAAGCGGCAACGTCATCGGTAAAGCCGGAGAGAACATGCAAATGGCGACCGATGCGGCCGGGCGTCTGCTGGGATATGTCGACAAAGACGGCAATGTCGTTAATATGCAGGGCGAAGTGGTCGGAAAACTGAATGATGCCGGTGAGGTTATCAGCCCCAAGGGGCGCATAATCGGTTCTTTGGTGCAGACGCAGCTAATCCCGATTACGCCGCGCGGACAGGTTTTGGGCAAAGTAACCAATAACGGAACGGTCGAAGCCGGTAATCAGGTTATCGGCCGGGTTCTGGCCAACGGCCTGGTCAAAGACGCGGCCGGCGGAAAAGTTGTTGCCCGCATGGTGCGCGGCGGTCTGGTTGTCGGTTACGGCTGCAAACATCTCGGTTATCTGGATGTTGACGGCAAAATAAAAAATAACGGCAAGGAAACCGATTACCGAATTATGTTCGACGGTTCGGCGGTTGACGCTTCCGGAGAATATATCGGCGAAGTCGTAACGCCGGGAAATGTTTATGACAATAACTGTATGCTGGTCGGCGAGGTCGGGACCGACGGGATTGTCCGCGGCAAAAACGGCAGCTATGTGGGCTGTGTTAATCCCGACGGTTCGGTGCTTGATGAAAAAGGCAATGTTGTCGGCGGTGTTTTGCGCACCGGCGCGGCGGTCGGCTACGACGGCAATTATCTCGGTCAGGTTTCCGAAAACGGCCTGGTGATTAATGATGCCAAACTGCCGGTCGGCTGCGTCGGAACTTACGGCGATGTTTACAATAACAAAGGCGGCTATATCGGCCGGGTTATGGGACGAAAATATGCCTTTGACCTTGACGGAAATTTCTTAAACGTGCTGGACAGTTCCGTAACCGTGCCGGTTCCAGGCGAGGGAAATGCCCGGCTGACATCGGATAATTTGCTGCTGAACGGCGATAATCAGATTGTCGGCGTTGCTTTAGATGAAAAATTGCTGGTAAAAGACGGCGAAAACAAACCGCTCGGCCGCCTGTTCCCCGACGGCAGCATTTATAATCTTCAGGGAACGCCGCTCGGCGGAATTAAAGGCGATGCCTTAAATTTTTACGGAAAAATTCTCGGCAAAGCTGTGCCGCAGGGCGAGGTTGCTGATTTCTACGGCAAAGTTTTGGGCAAAGCTTTGTATAACGGTCAGGTTATCAACCGTTTCGGCGATGTTTTGGGCAGCGTTGACGGCAACGGCAATTTTATTGACGGCAAAGGCGAATACCGCGGCCGGGTTATGCCCCGCGGCGTTGCGATCGGCTATGACGGCTCTTACCTCGGCTACGGGGTTTCCGACGGCCGGGTTGTGAATCTTGACGGCAATAATGAAGGGCGGATCAGCGCCGATGCCAAAATTATCAATGCCAAAGGCGAAGTCGTCGGCGAAATTATTCCGGAAGGCGTTGTCATTGATATCTGGGGCAATTATGCCGGCCGTGTTAATTCGCTCGGTGATGTCATTGATTTGAACGGTAAAAATATCACTGCCGTTCTGCCCGGCGGCTCCACCGATAAAAACCTCAGCCTGCTGCGGCGCGGGGCGGTGATAGATTTCGGCGGCAATGTTATCGGAGCGGTGCGTCCCGACGGAAAAGTGATTGATACCGCCAATGTCGTTATCGGCCGAGTGCTTTCCGACGGCAGCGTTATCAGCCTGGCCGGAAAACTGGTCGGCGAGATTGTTGCCGGCGATATCGTGATTGACAATACCGACAAGGTGGCCGGCTATGTCAATTTTGACGGCAGAATTTTCAGCAAAGACGGCAAAATTATCGGTAAAACTCTGTCAAGCGGCTTGGCAATTGACAGCAAAGATACTATTCTGGGGAAAACTTACCAGATCGGGGCGACAATTCTGGGTAACGACGGCAAATATGTCGGACGTCTGTCCCCTGAAGGGCGGGTGATTGATAAGTCGGGACAGGATATCGGTTATATCAAAAACAACGGTGCCTTTATCAACCTCGATAAAAAAGTTGCGGGCTATGCTCTGCAGGAAGTCGCGAAGAACCGGAGGAACTGAGATTGTATAACGAAATCGGCTGTAAAGGATGGAAACGGTTAAAGCTTACCGCTTTGGCCGCTTTAATGCTTTTTGCTTCGGTTGCCTCGGCAGCGGCGGAGGAAATTACCGCGGTCGATTTTAACGGAGACTTAATCGGCAAGGTTATTCCCGACGGAAATGTCGTCAGCTTTGACAATCAGCTGATCGGCAATGTTACTGCCGACAGTCTGATTGTAGATTTTGACGGCCGCCTGATCGGCGGGGTCGTGCCTCAGGGGGTTGCCGTCGGTAATGATACAAAAATGCTCGGTAAAGTCGGCAATGACGGTTCGGTTCGTCTCCCTTCGGGAAAAATTATCGGCAAGGTATTGCCCAACGGCCTGGTTATTAATGATTATTTTGAAATCATCGGTGCGGTGCTGTTTCCCGGTCTGGTTTATTCTGATGACGGTGCGACGGTCGGCCGTCTGACCGGTGACGGTTTATATACCAATCTGCTGGGGCAGGAAATCGGGTTTATGACGCCGGACGGCTATGCTTACCGTAAAGTCCGCGATGATTTTGTTCTCGACGGCCGCCTAATCTCTTCCAAAATGGTTGTCTCGCCGGCCGGAGATTTTATCGGCAGCGTTGTTCCCGGCGGTTCGGTGTCCGATTTCGATTCTCAGCTGATCGGCAAAATAAGGGCTTCCGGTTTCGTTTATAATGAACGCAATCAGGTTATCGGCCGAATTGTGGTCGCCGGTTATGCCTTTGACGATTTCGGTCGTTATTTGGGTTATGTTTCTTATAACGGCGAGGTTTTAAATCAGGAAAAAATTGTCGGCCGCGAACGGCCTGACGGACGCGTCATTAATGAAAAAGGCGAACCGGTCGGTTTTGTCGTGCCGCTGGCGGCGACGGCAACCGATTTGCAGGGG
>CALXTG010000211.1 GCA_944391355.1 uncultured Alphaproteobacteria bacterium | reverse complement strand
GCGAATTTTTTAAATTCATTTAAAAAGTTTTTAAACATAGCTTTGCCCTTTATTAATTTACACAATATATCTTTTTAATAATTCCGGGGAACATAATTGTCAATTAAAACAATTTCAAAATTGACTGTGCCGCTTGGCTTGCCAGGGAGAGAGAATTAACCGCCAATTGCTGAGAGGTTTGCAAAGCCAACATATTGGCCGATTCCTGATTCATATCGGCGAGCGTCAGTTTATCCGCGCCTTCTTCAAGAACATTAATCAGGTTTTCGGTAAAATCCTGCCGGGTGGTGACGATTGAATAATAATTACCAAACTCAGAAGCAAATCCGCGCAGGGTATTAATCGCTTCTTCCAGCTCGGAGATTGATTGTTCGATATCTTTCGCATTACGCCAGTTTCGCTCCGTAATGCCTAAATCTTTCGTCTGGGCCTTAACCCCGGGAACGTCTATTTTAGAACTTCTGTCTTCGTTGAAATTGATTGTCAAACTCTGGCCGCTCAGCAGGTTGCTGCCTTTATAAAACGCGTCCTTAATTAAACTGTTATATTGTTTAAGAATTGTATTAAAAGAAGCCTCTTCGGAATTCTCCTTCTCAGTTTCCGAACGTTGGTCATTCTGTTCTCGGATATCATTCCAGTGCGGTGAATAATCTTTGCTGTCGGCATATTTGTTAAGCAATGTCATAAATACAGTATCGTTCATATTTTGCCGGTTACAGTCTTGATTGAAACTGTATAATTGACCTTTTACAACGACTTTTGCGCCTTCAACGGCAGATAGAAATAAATTATTGGCCGTATCTCGAAATAAAGCTCTTCTGGAAGTCAAATTCAGAACCGCCTGAGCAGAATTGATATGAACGGATGTCGGATTGTCTTTATAGCTGTAAAAATCATAATAGGCTTCGATATTAACTTCCGAGCGGTCGTTTATGAATAAATCTCCATATAAAAAACCGCTGTCCGGGCCATAGACATCAAGGCGGCTGTCATTATAGAGCGTCATTTGAGAGCTGGTTACTCCCCAATAACGGGAATAGATATTAAGGTAAGAATTATCATAGAGGTTAAGAATGGAAGAGTGTATTCCGCTCCCTTCCCTGCTTCGAGAATCAATGTTAAGAACACTGTTATCTCTCATCTCAATGTAGGTGTTGGAAACTGTATGTAAGATGACTTTTTTCTGATTATCGCAATAAATGTTATTATTTCCCTTTAGTTCAAATCCCCCGCCGTAAATGGCATATACATAATTTGCTTTAACCGGATATTCTGTAATTTCAGAAGTGTCAATTCTGATATCAAGATTTTGCAAAACATTTCCTTGGGTATTATCAGCCTTGTTGCCGAGATATAATCCTTTACTACCGTTGATATCGGGGAATTTAATGTTAAAACTTAAGTCCGCGATCAGAACACCTGAATGTCGGGCAATAAGACCAATATTTTGAGAAAAAGCAGAAATATCGAAATTTAATTTAGAGAATTTATCCGTAACCGCGTCAAAATTGCCATAATATCCTACCCCTACCAGATTCTGCCCTTCTTTCAGAGTCAGAGTATCGTCAAGAGTGATTTCTCCGTAAATGACAATATTGCCGGTTTTTCCGCTGTCTACAGCAGCCAATAGTTCTTCTTGAGAAGAAACCACGGCAGAAACTCCGGCCTGTTCGGCAAACCAGTCCTTGTCAGGAATTGCGGTTTCGAGCGCCTGATTGGCCACCGCTTTGGCCTGTTCAAGGAATTTAGTGCCGGAGTCAATCGCTTCAGAAGCCGCTTTAATCGTCTGCACGCCCTGTGACATAGCGTCAAGTAATGCGGTTAAATCGGCGGCGCGGTTATTCAAGGAAGAAGCGGTGTAATAAGAAGAAGGATTATCGATTGCCGAAGAAACTTTAAGGCCGGTCGCCAAGCGGTTTTGCACAATATCCTGCCGGCTTGCAATATTCTGCAAGCTCAACAAGTTGCTGCGCATTGACGCTGTTAGACTAATTCCGGCTATCTTCTTTTACTCCATAAGGACAGCTTCGCAGCGGTCTGTGGATTCCAAATGTGTCACATCCTGTAGGGTGTGACCTTTGGAATGACAGTAAAAAAGTGACGCTGTTAATGAAATCCCCGACATTCTCTCGGCCTTTTGTTATTCTGGTTTCCCTATACTGTCATGCTTGGACTCAACTCCCTTTATTGTCGTTCTCCGGCTTGACCGGAGAATCCAGGTTAAATAATAAGGCTAATTTATCGACCTGGACCCTCGGGTCAAGCCCGAGGGTGACAGAGAGGAAGAGTATTCTCCGGTCAAGTCCGAACATGACGATAAAAAGAAGTCAAACTATGACAATAGAGATATCTTATCATAATTTTTCATTCTAATCAATATATGTTAACAAAGATTTAGCATAACCTCTTTTTCTGTCTAAACAGATTTAAAGGACTGTATTTTTGTCGCGGCTATTTGAATAATTCTTTGAAAGCGAGCCAGTGGGCATAATTTATTTTGGTTTCGCCGGAAAGAATCTCGGCAATCGGCAGCCAAACGGCACAACCGTTTTCCGGGGTTTTGCATTTAGCAACCGAAGTGTCGAAACCATAAGACGCAGCGTCGTAGACCAGAAAGGTCATGTCATAAATGCAATATTCGCCGTAAGGGCGGGCATCTTCGGCAAAATAACGGAGCGTATGGGTAAATTCTTTCTCACCTTCGGAAAGCATAAATTCAATGCCGGTTTCTTCGTAAAGTTTGCGAAAAAGGCATTCGCGGAAATTTTCACCGCGAGATAGCGCGCCGCCGGGAAATTCGGGAATGTCGACCAGCGGCGGATAAGTCAGCAGCACCTTTTTGTCTTTGACCAAAATGGCAAAATAGCCTTTTTGCCGAATGGGAATAATGTCAGTGGCATATTTTTTGCGGCCATAGCGGTCAAAAAAAGCTTCATCCATTAGAGGCTTCCTTTATCAGTTCTTTAACAAAGCGTTTCATACCGACCTGGCGAACCCGTTTCATGCGCTCGCCGGAAATAATCTTTTGGACTTTGAGAATGGTTTCTTCAAGATTGACATTGACGATAACATAGTCAAATTCGTCCCAATGGCTGATTTTATCCAGAATAAGGTTCATTCGCTTTTCGATAACTTCCGGCGAATCGGTGCCGCGGCCTTCAAGACGACGGCGCAGTTCTTTGATTGAGGGCGGCAGCAGATAAATAGTGACGACATCATCACCGGCTTTTTCCCGCATTTGCCGGGCGCCGACCCAGTCCATGTCAAACAGGACGTCCTGACCGACGTTGATAAAGCTGTCGACTTCGGAACGCAGCGTGCCGTAACGGGAGCCGTATTGCGAATCGACATATTCGTAGAAGGCGTCCTGAGCCAGAAATTCGTTATATTGTTCGTCGGTGACATAGTAGTAGTCAACGCCTTCGACTTCTCCTTCGCGGGGTTGGCGGGTGGTAACCGAAACCGAGAATTTGATGTTGGAATCGCGTTTCAGGATTTCTTTGATAACGGCGCTTTTACCGGTTCCCGACGGGGCTTCGATAATAAACATCGCGCCTTTACGAACTTTTTTCAAACGGTTGATAATCTCGTCCATAATTTCCCTCACTCTATGTTTTGTACTTGTTCACGCAGCTGTTCAATCAGCGCTTTTAAATCCATAACCAGGTTGGTCTGGTCGATATTCATTGATTTGGAACCGGTGGTATTGGCCTCGCGGTTGAGTTCCTGACAGAGGAAGTCAAGCCGGCG
>CALXTG010000210.1 GCA_944391355.1 uncultured Alphaproteobacteria bacterium | reverse complement strand
ATCGAAGTAGAGAATTATAAAAAACATCTGTTGCAACACAAAGAAAACATCGTGCGCGGCCGCGAGTTTCTAAACCGGCAGCCTTTAATTCTGGCTTTGGATCTGAGCGACGACTTCCCGCCCAATGAACAGATTAAAGACTTCTACCGATTGGACATCATCAAAGAAATCGACCGCAAACTCTAAAAATTTAAGGATATTCTTTTGCAAGAATATCCTTTTTTCAGTAACGGAAACTCAAAACTCTACTCTTCACCGGTCTTTTCCGGAAAAAGCAGTTCTTTCTGCACGGCGCAATGATTAATTGCCAAAGCCGCCAAAATCAAAAAGACAAAACCGTAAACATATTCACTGATTAAAATCGGAATAATCTCTCCGGCCGATATCAAACGGGTCATTGCCGCGGCATAATTCACCATAACCATGGCCAGAAGAATAAAAAGCATAAACAGCGACAATAAAATTTTGAGCATGTTTCCTTTGGTTTTGCGCCATAACAGCGGCAGCGGCGGCCAACCTTCACCGCCGGCGGCAAAGGCAAACAGCGCATAAAAGCGCATCAGAACAAAAGGTACCAAAAAACCGACCGCCACAACCGTAAAATAAGCCGCCTCGACCCGCCAGTCAGGATTGGGAACCCGTGACGCCAGCAGATAAAAAGACAACAGCGGCACCGCATTCAGCAGCATAAATACCAAAACAAAAACAAAAAATTTAAAATCCTTCTTATGCGGCAGCAAAGCTTCTTTTAACGACAACGCGCCGTTCTGAAAAACCCGCCGATACCAGACCGCCATAAAAAATGTTGCCAAAAATACCTTAACCGGCAGATAAAGATAAATCGACCGGTCGGGATTAACCGTGCAAAGCAGCGAAGATTTTCCCTCCGCCACCGCGCAGGCCACGCTGAAACCGCATAACAGCATCCAGACAAACAAGAAAAAAGCAAAAACCGCCCCCAGCTGCAAAAAATTTTTCAAATTATCGGCAAAAATACCGAACGGCCCAAACATCAAACGGCTTACAGGCATAACCGCCGCTTCGGCATCATCGCCTGCCGGACGGCATAAAAAGCAGCATTTCTGCCCCAAACAGCTGTTTTTGATTTTATTAAAAAAATCTGTCATGATTATATTTCCTTAATGGCCGCCACACCGGGCAGACTGCGAATCCGGCTGAGAATATCCCCCGCCAGCGCAAAACCGCCCGCCAGCTCAATTCGAATATCCCAGTCATCGTTTTCAGGTCTAATATATATTTTATTCCGGCCGTTTCTATCCTTGCCGAGAATTTCTTTCAAACCGCGCACCGCTGCCGTATTATTCAGCGTAATTTCCAGACCGTCGGCAACATCGGCAATTGCCTTGTCCAACGTTTCGACCGTATTAATCATAATCCGCGGACTGGCGTCATCGCTTTGCTTGTCTATCGAGACATTTACCAGCAGCGGCAGACCGGTATTAATCGTATCTTCATATTTTATCAGCCCTTCGGAAAACAGAATACCCTCAAAATTTCCGGCCGCATCGGACAAAGAAAGAAAAGCATATTTGGTTCCCGATTTGCTGAGGCGTTTCTGAAAACTGTTGACACAGCCGGCCAGCTTGGCGCGGATTGTATCTCCGGTTTTAATCCCCTGCATAACCTCGACACAGTTTTTAACCCCGAGCTTATCCATGCCCAAACGGTAGCTGTCCAACGGGTGAGCCGAAAGATAAAATCCGATCGCTTCCGCCTCATAGCGCAGTTTTTCCAGCTCCGGCCAGTCCGGCGCATTGGAAAGCTTGACTTCGGCCTGCAGTTCCTCGCTGCCGAACAATGATGATTGCGAACTGGTCTTCAGCTCGGTTGCCGAAGCAATATGGCGCATTATGGTTTCGATATTATCAAACAGACGGCCGCGGCTCTTGTCCAAACAGTCAAAAGCGCCGGATTTAATCAGGGCTTCCATCTGCCGGCGGTTTATCAGTTTGATGTCGGTTCGGTGAATAAAATCCGACATGCTCTTATACGGCCCTTTGCGTTCGCGTTCTTCGACAATAGCCTGCATACAGGCAATACTTCCGCCTTTCAAAGCCCCCAGCGCATAACGGATATTGCCGTCTTCAACGATAAAATCGGCGCCCGAGGCATTGATATCTGGTTTCAGAACCTTATACCCCATGCGCTTGCATTCTTCTTTAAAGAACAGCAGCTTATCGGTGTTGGTAATATCCAGGCTCATCAGCGCACACATAAATTCAACCGGATAATGCGCTTTCAGATAAGCCGTCTGATACGAAATCAGAGAATAAGCCGCCGCGTGCGACTTATTAAAACCGTAGGAAGCAAATTTTTCCATCTGGTCAAAAATAGCGCCGGCGGTTCCTTCTTCAATACCGTTTTTAACCGCGCCTTCCATGAACATTTTGCGCTGTTTGGGAATTTCGTCGCGCATTTTTTTACCCATGACCTTACGCAGCTTATCGGCTCCGCCCATTGTATAGCCGCCCAGCGCCCGGGCAATGTTCATAACCTGCTCCTGATAAATCATAATGCCGTAGGTTTCTTTTAAAATCGGCTCCAGCATCGGGTGCAGGTAGGTAATTTCTTCTTCGCCGTGTTTCCGTTTGATATAACTCGGGATATTATCCATCGGGCCGGGACGGTACAGCGAAACAATAGCGATTAAGTCTTCAAAACGGTCAGGTTTGATCTGCTTGTGAACATCCATCATGCCCGCCGATTCAAACTGGAAGACGCCGGCCGTATCGCCGCGCTGCATCAGCTCATAAGTTATCTTATCGTCCAGAGGAACCTTGTCCATATCCAGCTCAATACCGTGGGTCTTCTTAATCCAGTCGACGGCACGTTTGATAACGGTCAAAGTCTTCAGTCCCAAAAAGTCAAACTTAATCAGACCGGTTTCTTCGACATATTTCATGTCATACTGGGTCACCGGCATATCGGCGCGCGGATCTTTATAAAGCGGCACCAGCTGATCCAGCGGCCGGTCGCCGATAACCACACCGGCGGCATGAACCCCGGAATGGCGGTACAGCCCCTCCAGTTTCATGGCAATATCAAACAATTTATTAACCTGCGGATCGTTCTGGCGCATTTCTTCCAGCTCGGGAACCTGATCCAGCGCTTCCTGCAGCGTCGGATTCTTTCCCTGAGAACCGGCCGGAATCATCTTGGAAATGCGGTCGGCCTGCGAATAAGGCATTTGCAACACGCGGGCGACATCGCGGATAACCGCTTTGGACTGCAGTTTTCCGTAAGTAATAATCTGCGCGACATGGTCAAAACCGTATTTATTCTGCACATATTCAATGGTCTTGCCGCGGTTTTCCTGACAAAAGTCAACGTCAAAGTCAGGCATGTTAATACGTTCGGGGTTTAAAAAACGCTCAAACAGCAAATCAAGCTTCAACGGATCCAAATCGGTAATTCTGAGCGACCAGGCCACAATAGATCCCGCGCCCGATCCGCGTCCCGGCCCGACCGGAACTCCGTGAGTTTTCGACCAGTTAATGAAGTCGGCAACGATAAGAAAATAGCCGGGGAATCCCATTTTCTTAATAACGCTCAGCTCATATTCGAGACGTTCATGATAACGCTTGTCGATTTCGGCTTTTTCTTCGGCGCTCATTCCCTCAAAATAAACATCGGCTTCCAAGCGGCGCAGTAAACCGCTGGTCGCCTGTTCGACAATCGATTCGTCCTGAGTTTTGCCGTCGGGACATTCAAAAATCGGCAGCAGCGGCGCCACAAAATGC
>CALXTG010000209.1 GCA_944391355.1 uncultured Alphaproteobacteria bacterium | reverse complement strand
TCTACGGGCCGGCCGGTCAGACTTTCCCGCCTTATGTCGAAGAACTAAAAAAGAAGCTTCCTAATTAGGAAGCTTCTTTTTTAGTTCTTCGACATAAGGCGGGAAAGTCTGACCGGCCGGCCCGTAGACGTGGCGGTCAAAAAGGTAATTGTTGGCGGTTGTTTCCAACGTAAACTCAATCGTGTCGGCGCCGTAATATTTGGCGGTTTGTACAAAACCGGCAGCCGGATAGACAACGCCGGAAGTTCCGATTGAGACGAACAGGTCGCAGCTGCGCAGCAGACGGTCAACCTCATTCATGCAGAGCAGATTTTCTCCAAAGAAGACAATGTTGGGTTTCATCATTCCGGCGACCTGACAATGCGGGCAGGCGGTTTGCATATCGACATCGCCGAAAGTTTCCAGAATGTGGCCGCAATTGAGGCAGACGGCTTGATTAATCTGGCCGTGAATATGATAAACATTCCGGTTGCCGGCCTTTTCATGCAGCGTATCGACATTTTGGGTGACAACGTTGATTTGTCCGGGATAATTTTTCTGTAATTCGGTAATGGCGAGATGAGCGGCATTGGGTTTGGCTTTTTGAATCTCTTCTTTCAGCCCGTTATAAAATTCGTGAACCAAGGCCGGATTGCGCTGAAAACCTTCAATCGTCGCGACATCTTCGACAGGATGATTGTTCCACAGGCCGTTGGCGCTGCGGAAAGTTGCCAATCCGGATTCGGCCGAGATACCGGCACCGGTGAGAATTAAAATATTCTGATAAATTTTAGTCATCATAGATTGCCTTCTTTTATTTTTTTATTATGATAAAGATATAATAATTAAAAAAGGATAAAAAATGTTTTTTAGGAAATGGTTTGAGCCAAAGCCTTTTAATACGGGATTTTTGCCGGAAGAGGGTGGTCATCTGGTGCATTATGAAGAATACGGCAATCCGCAGGGGATTCCGGTTCTGTTGACACACGGCGGTCCCGGCGGAAGCGCGAAGGTAAAACACGTAGCGGTGTTTAATCTGAAAAAATTCCGGGTTATTGCTTTTGACCAGCGCGGCTGCGGAAAATCCCAGCCGTTCGGCAAACTGGAAAATAACACCACGCAGGATACGCTGCATGATATGAAGCGTCTGTTGGATTATCTGCAGGTTAAAGAGCCGGTTGTTTTGCGCGGCGGTTCGTGGGCTTCAGCTTTGATGCTGTTGTTTGCCGAAAAATATCCGCAGCTGGTTCGCCATATGGTTTTGTCGCAGGTGTTCTGGGCTGATGCGGCCTATACTTCTCGTTGGGAGCTGGGTGAAGCGGCGCGTTTTTATCCTGATTTTGCGGAAAAAATGCGCAATGCCGTGCCGGCCGGGGAGTCATTTTATGAATTTTATTATCGAAAAGCTTTGTCGGACAATAAATCAGAGCAGCTGACGGCCAAAAATCTTTATGGTGCTTATGAACGTTTGCTGGGACAGTTAAATCTGCCGGCCGCTGTTGAAGACATTGATGAGGTTTCGCTGGCTTATATGCGGATTTATATGCAATATGAGGTTAACGGCTTTTATCTGGAACGTGACGAGGTTATCAATCATCTTGATAAAATTAAAAATATTCCGGCAGTGATTATTCATAACCGGCTTGATTTTGTCTGTCCCGTCGAGCAGGCTTATATCGTGCATAAGGCTCTGCCGCAGTCGCGGCTGATTATTGTTCCCGATAAAGGACATGTCAGTGACAAACTGCACCAAACTATCAGAGATGAAATTAAAAAGCTGGACAAAGTATTTTAATCTTCGTCAAACTGTTTTTGCCCGGCAAAATAGCGTTTGACGGTGTTCATGACTTTTAAGTAATAGTCATGAGCGTGCGGAACCAGCTCGTTAACGGTTACGGCGCCGCTGCGTGGTGAGATTGTACCGTCATCGTTGCGCATGAGGCCGGAAATATAAATGTTTTTGACTTTGCCGTTAAAGAGGTTAATCATGTCTTCGACATCTGCCTCGGCAATTCCGTCGACTTCTTCGGGCTGCATAACCAAGTCGGAAAGTTTTTTGTCGGTTTCCAAAAGATAGGTAGCGCAGAACTCGCGATTGATAATGCCGGGAATGTCTAAAGTCAGACGCCGGGTGAAGATTTTGGTCAGTTTGTCGACATCTATTTTAAGTCCGAGTTCTTTTTCAATCTCGCGGATACCGTCTTTGGGGGCTTCTCCGGTTCGTAAATGTCCGGCGGAAGATATGTCCAGCAGATTGGGATATTGTTCTTTGTGTTTGCCGCGCAGCTGTAACCAGACTAAAGGGCGTCCGTCGGGCGACTTTTTGATAATCCAGCAATGAAAGGTCCGATGCCAAAGCCCTTCGCGGTGTGCCTGAGATTTCGTGGCCTGTCCCAGAAGGTTCATATTTTCGTCGTAAATATCAATAAGTTCGTCGGGCATGCCGGCCTCCTTTCAGCGGGCGTAATATAAAAGACCTTTTACGGCTTGGTTATCTTCGTATCTGATAACCAGCGGTTTACATTCGATTTGATTGTAACCGTTATTGTTTAATAAATTATTGATATAACTTGCGGAATGTTGATAACGACCGGTATCGTTTAGCCGGAAGTCTTTGATGTTTTCGCCGCATTCAACCGAAAAACACAGCGGGTGAGGGGCGATGAGGCTAATTATTTCGGACAAATCGCCGATATAGTTAAAAACATCGGCGGCAATATAAAGGTCGGCCGGTTTTTCCTGCTGCCTCAGATAGTCGGTGATATCGGCTTTAATCAGTTTTCGGTAGATGTTTTTTTCTTCGGCTTTTTCGAGCATGGCTTCGGAGATATCAACGCCGATAAGTTCGGTGCCAGGGGCTTTAAGAGCCAGGCCAGTAAGCCCCGTCCCGCAGCCAAGATCCGCAACGGTGCCTTTAACATCTCCGATAAGGTCTCTAATGCGGTTTGGTAACTGGTAATCAAGCCGCGCAAGAACCAGCTCATAATTATCAGCGAAACGGTCAAAAAGCTTTTCAGCAAAAATTTTATTATCCGCAAAATTTTCTCCTTTGAGGGCGGCCGCCGTATGGCGGGCAAAAAGGTTGTCGGGAGTGTTTTTCAGCCAGGTGTCGGCGATTTTAACCGCTTCCTCATGGTTGTGTCTGGCATAAAGCGTCAGAGTTTCGGCCAGGTTGACCGAGATTTCTTCCAAATCGGGTTTAAGTGCCAGGGCATTGAAAAATAATCCCAGCGCCTGTTCATATTCCTGAAGGTCTTTAAGAATAATTCCGAGATTGTTGCTGACCTCGGCTATTTGGGGATTGATGATTACGGCAGCCCGATATTCTTCAAGAGCTTCGGCCAACCGGTGCTGTTTGTAGAGCAGGTCGGCATAATTAATATGGGCATCGAGATTGTCGGGGTCAAGCTGCAGGGCCCGGCGGAAAAAAGGTTCGGCTTCTTCAAGACGGTTTTCGGCGCTGAGCAGGGAGGCCAGACCGACTGCGGCGGCCGGAGAAGCGAAAATCTGCAGCGACCGGCGGAAATAATCCTCGGCGGCGGCCGTCTGTCGGACTTCGGCAGCGGCGAAAGCGGCAAGATTTAGGATTTCGTAGCTGTAAGGCGCCTCGGCGAGGGCTCTTTGCGCCAGCGTCAGCGCTTCCGCAGCACGTGCATTGCCGAGATACAGCCCGGCAAGGTGGAACAACGGCAAAGGCGCCTGAGGATAAAGGGTGGTCAATTTTTCCAGTTCGGCAATTTGTTCGTTTGTATCCGGAAGCAGCAAAGCCAGTCCGGTACGGGCGTCAATATCGGCGGAATCAAGCTGCAGGGCTTTTCTGTAAGCGTTTTGCGCTTCCTCTGTCCGGCCGAGACGGCGGTAAACGGTGGCCAGGCTGTTCCAGGCCTCTTTCATGTCGGGAGCCAGTTCCAGCGCTTTTTTGAAATTATCAATTGCCTCTATCGGTTTGTTCCAGGCGTCAAGGGAAATGCCGAGATTGAAATAGAGCGGTGCGTGTTGCGGTGTTTGGCGAATGGCTTTGTAAAACAGCTCAATCGCTTCAATATGGACGCCTTTAGCCTGAGCAACCAGTCCAAGCAGATTTAACACATCGGGATTATCGGGGGCGGTTTCCAATATCTGGCGGTAGATTGCCGCGGCTTCGTCAAGGTGGCCGTTGTTATGCAGTTCGATGGCTTTTTGAAACAGTAAATCATATGACATAAAGGTAATCTCCCGAATGGTTTTCATTCTAGATATATAATTGTAAAAATCCAGATTTATTTACAGATTTTGCTTGAAATTATATTTTTTTTGTAATAGATTGCAGGCACTTCCGGGTATGAGGATAGAAATATCCCGTTTAAATTTAAGGATTTAGACTTCCGGGACAATAATGTTAATGAAATAAAAAAGGATAAATTAATGAAGAGTATTGTTGCTGCTAAAAAGAAGGCAGACCGTCGCTTTGGCGCTAATTTATGGGGTAATCCGAAAAGCCCGTTCAGCAAAAGAGAATATGGTCCGGGACAACACGGCCAGAGAAGAAAGAAACCTACCGATTACGGTGTTCAGTTAACTGCCAAGCAGAAAATCAAAACCTATTACGGCAACGTTTCTGAGAAACAGTTCCACAAATATTATGTCGAAGCTGTCAGAAGATCCGGTGACGCGGTTGAAAACTTTATCGGCCTGTTGGAATCTCGTTTGGATAACCTGGTTTACAAAGCCAAATTTGTTCCGACGATTTTTGCCGCCCGTCAGTTTGTTAACCATGGTCATGTTACCGTTAACGGCAAAAAGGTAAATATTCCTTCTTATATGGTTAAAGCCGGCGATGTCATTGAAGTTCGCGAAAAATCCAAACAGCTGGGTATGGTTCTGGCCGCGATCGAATCGACTTCTCGTGATTTTCCGGGATATCTGGAAGTTGATCCTAAGAAACTGACCGCCAAATACAGTTTTGTTCCTAAATTTGAAGATGTTCCTTATGCAACTTTGATGGAACCGAATCTGGTTATCGAATTCTACTCCAGATAGTCACTATCCGGGTGAATTTGCAAAACCTCGTAACCTGTGGAGTTACGAGGTTTTTTGCTTTAAATTCCCTGATTGTTGTGTTTAGATAAGCGGTAAGTAAAACCAGAAGATAAAGGCATTAGACAATGGAAGATATAGTCATTGATGATAAAACTCCGGTTTCAATAAAAATAGCCAAACGCAGAAAGAAAAGAAACTGGTCGACTTATTTGATTGACTGGGTAGAAAAAGCCATGATTATCGGGCTGTTGCTGGCAATTAATTTTACGTTGTTTGCCGGTGCCGGGAGCTTTAAGATTTTTCCGACGGACGTAACGCTGGCTTTGGAAGTTGTTTATATTCTGAGCGGGATTTTTATCTTTGCCTTTCTGCTCATGTATCTGGTGTCCTTTTCTAGTTTTTTTCAGAATGTCATTACGTCAGCTGTCGTGGCTCTGTGGACCGTGGCAATGGTCGGACAGTTTGCCAATTTTGACAAGCATTCGATGTTCGGCAGTTTTGCCGATGCTTATCTCGGTCATGATATCGGGCTGCTGTTGTTTAGTTTTTCGCATATTTTCCTCGGAGCGGTTGTCGGGGTTGCTTTCTTTATCTATTTGGTAACCGCCAGCAAACAGGGAATTGCCTATTTTGTAGGAATTTTGCTTTTGGCCTGGGTCGGAATTGCTTTTCATCAGTATACTCTTCGGCATGAAAAGAACGATTATGCCGTTTTGTTTGAAAATAAAAATGAAATAACTGTTGAGGCCAATGCTAAAGATAAGCGGTTTGTTTATATCGCGATCCCGGAGCTGACATCTTATAATTATATGTTGGATATGATGAACAGCAAGGTTCCGGATGCTCCGGCCAATCAAAAG
>CALXTG010000208.1 GCA_944391355.1 uncultured Alphaproteobacteria bacterium | reverse complement strand
GCAATATTGATTATGACGCCGATGAACTGATTATTCAGCGTTATCTGCGCTATCTTTATGTTTCTTTTGTTGTCTTTATGCTGCTGCTGGGCGCGGTGATGTATCGGAATCGGCAGCAACAGCGGATTGCCGAGCAAAAAAGCCAGTCGCAGAAAATGGAATCTATCGGGCGGCTGGCCGGCGGCGTGGCGCATGATTTTAATAATATGCTGGCCGGTATTCACGGGGCGGCGGAATTGCTGGAGATGAACATTGAACCCGACAGCGGTCTGCGTAAATATACCGATATGATTATTTCCGCCTGCGAGCGGGCTTCGCGGTTGACGTCGCAGCTGCTGGTCTTTTCGCGGAAAAAAGAGCGGACGCAGGAAAATATGAATCTGCACGACTGTATTCGCGAATCGTTGTATCTTTTGGAGCTCGGACTGAGCAAAAAGATTGTAATAAAGCAGAATCTGCGGGCGGCCAGACATTATGTCTGCGGGAATAATGACCTGCTGCAGAATTTGATTTTGAATCTGGGTTTTAATGCCAAAGACGCCATGCCGTCGGGCGGCGAAATTAAAGTCGAAACCCGCAATGTCACCTTGTCGGCCGATGATGTTAACGCCTGTCTTATCAAAGTGCGGGAGGGGGATTATATTGAGCTGCGGATTTGCGACAGCGGGTCGGGCATTCCCGAAAATATCCGCAACAAAATTTTTGAACCGTTTTTTACCACCAAAGATGTCGGCAAAGGAACCGGCATGGGGCTGGCGGCGGTTTACGGTATTTTGCAGGAGCACAAGGGAACGCTGAAGCTGAAATCTATGCCCGGCAATACCGAGTTTCGCATTTATCTGCCGGTCGTGGCTGTCAGAGGAACCTGTAAACCCGCGGAAAGACGGCGCAGTAGCATTAAGGCCAAAGTGCTGGTGGTTGATGACGAAAAGATTTTGCTGGAGCTGATGAAAGAAATTCTTAAAGCCGGAGGTTCGGAGGTTACGGCGGTCAGCGACAGCGGCAAGGCTGCGGAAGTTTATCGTGCCGGAGAGTTTGACGTGGTTATGCTCGATGTCCTGATGCCGGGAAAAAGCGGGGTTGAGGTTTATCAGGAGCTGAAAGAGATTAATCCCGAGGTGAAAGTTATTTTTATGAGCGGTTACAGCAAGGACAACGATATCGAAAAAATCATCGCGGAAAACCCGGAAGTCGAATTTATCGGCAAACCGTATAAGACGCTTGAGATTGTGGAAAAAATCGCGAAGGTGTTAGGAACTCGTCAAGAAGCTTGATATAATTCTGCGGTGAGCTTATGATAAGGCTAATATGACTGGTAGGGAATAAGAGAAAGAATGGCCAAGACAGTTAGTGTCGTTTCAGAAAAATATCTGCTTGATGCCCTGGACAGGATTGCCCGTAATCCGTTCGGTTATTCGGTTTTATGCGTTAATGTTTCCAAGCTGAAACCCAAAAACCGTCATCCCCAGTTTGTTAAGATTTTTGCCAAACTGTTTGACAGCGTGGTCGGAACCACCAAAGGGACGCTTTATGTCCTCTCTAACGGCGATTTTGTTATTCTGGGCAAAAACATCACTCATGAAGTTGTTGAAGAGGCGGTTAACAAGCTTAAATACGGTTTGTCTTCCGATCCGGTTGTCCATTCAAAAGACAGCGGCGAGTTTGTTTCGATTTGTGATTTTCCCGACGGTTTCGCCGATTTTTACAGTTATATCGAAGATTTGATGAAAAACGCCGGACAGATGGTCGTGGCGGAAGAAAGCAGCTACAAACGGCCGGTTGAAGCCGGAGAAATCGAAAATGTCATTGCCGAGCTGGATAATATTGATATTGCCGAAATGGTTAAGCGGCAGAGCGTGCTTAAAATCAAAGGCGCCGGGAAATTTGAGGTTTTGTTTCAGGAATTTTTTGTCGCGGTCAAAGATCTGGCGCCGCAGCTCGGCGAGAATTTGGACCTGGTTGCCAACCGCTGGTTGTTTTTGTACCTGACCCAGACTCTGGATAAGAAAACCATCTCGGCATTTAAAACCGCCGATTTGCGGAAATGGCCGGCTAAAATCAGCATTAACCTTAATTTGTCTTCGGTTTTTTCCAAAGAGTTTGTTACCTTTGCCAAAGAGTTTCTGCGTCCCGGCCAACAGGTTATTGTCGAAGTGCAGCTGATGGACGCTTTCAATAATCTGGCGCTGTATTTTGAGGCCAAGGAAATTCTGCGGCGCGGCGGCCATAAACTGCTGATAGACGCCTTGAGCCCTTCGGCTCTGAAAATGCTTAATATCAGCCGCCTGGATCCGGATATGATTAAAATATTCTGGGAGCCGCTGCTGGAATTTGATGCCGATAACCAGGAATTGAAGACGGCTATCGAGCGGGTAGGCCGCGAGAATGTCGTTTTGGCAAAATGCGACAGCGATAAAGCTTTGAAATGGGGCGTCAGCTACGGGATAACCTCCTGTCAGGGGCCTTATATCGATACGCTGGAAGCGGCTTTAATCCGCAGCTAATGTCCCGATGCGCAGCATTGCAAACCGATGGAATGTCTGAAACGGCGCCGCCGTCTGTCGG
>CALXTG010000207.1 GCA_944391355.1 uncultured Alphaproteobacteria bacterium | reverse complement strand
CGATTCCCGCCCCGCGCCGGCCGATACCGACACCCGGCCGATTTACATTATCGGCGCAAACGCTCTTGCCGTTTTTCTTGCCGCCCGCCTGCAAGACAGCGGCCGGCGGGTGATTATGGTTTCCGATCCCGATACCAATACCGCTTTATCGACCAACGGCGTTGTCATAAAAGAAGATTACAGCCTGAAAAAAAACCGCTGCCGTTTTAACACTTCTTTCTGGATTAAAGAAAGCCCCCGGCTGGTCATTTTCACGACTTCCGCGCCGCAGCTGAAAAGCGCGGCAACGGTCGTCTCTCCGCAAAAGCTCGGCGCCGCGCCGATTCTTTGTTTTTCGCTGCTCAAAGACAACAGCTGGCTGCGCGCCATTTTCGGCAACAACATCATCAACGGCTATTTTGAGGGCTGGGCTGTCAACGGCGAACAGCAGGTCGCCGTCCTCGGACGCGCCCCTTCCCTGACCTTAAGCGTCGGCGAATATAATTCTTCCGGTACGGCCGAAACCATAAAAGAACTGTTTGACTCGGCTTCGCTCAACTGCCGGATTTCCGAAGACGCTCCGGCCGCCTTTTGGAACTATTTTGCCGTCTACGCTGTCGGTTCCCTGCTTTCCGCCGCCCAAAATCAAAATATTTTTGACATTCTCAAAAACAAAGCCATGCGCGAAAACGCCCGGCCGCTGCTTGAAGAAGTCGCCGCTCTGGCCGCAGCCGAAAAAGCCGCTGCGGATGTCGATGCCCTGCTTAAAAAACTTTACAATATCCCCAATAATTATGTCTTTCCGCTGCAGGACGATTTTCACAAAAACCGCCCCGGCGAACTGGCAGGCCTCAGCGATATCATAACCGAAACCGCCCGCCGCGGCGGCTGCCGCATCCCCGGGCTCAGCCGGCTGCTGAAACAGCTTTACCACCGAAGCCTGGATATGATTGCATAACCGAAAAAGAAGTTGAAGAAAAGACCGAAACAGATTATAAATAAACCGTAAAACCGCAGAAAGGTAAGGGCATATGGAATTACACTCTATTTTTTCACTGGCGGCCGCCGCAGCCTTTTTCTTTGCCGCTCTCGGCTGGTATATGCAGATATCCCGCCGCGAAACTTCTGACGCCCCCTTTTATCTCCGCGATACGTTTCTGCCTTTTCTCAGCCTTTCTTTTTTACTTGCCGTTCTATTATGGTTTTTCAACCGCGGCAATGCCGATTTTCTCTTTCCTCTGCCGTGGTTCAAACTTCCGCTCCCCTTTATTGCCGCCGCCTTAATTTATCTCGGCGGCAGCCTCCGCCCCAACCTCTGGCGGCAGCCGCTGCTGATTGCCGTTTTGGCGGCCGCGGCGGCCATAATCGGCGCTTACCCCCTGACACCGCTGCCCGGTTATCCCGCTTGGCTTAATCAGGCAATTCTGGCCGGCATTTTGTTTGTTTCCTCTTATGCTTTCAAATATTTCAACGGTATCGACGGCATTGCCGCCGTCATTACCCAGCCGATATTATGGGGAATTTTCTTTCTTGCCTGGATCGGCGCCGTCCCGCTGTTTTACGGCTGGCTGGCACTTGGCATGGCCTTAATTTTGCTGGCCTTTCTGGCCTACAACTGGTATCCGGCGCAAATTTCCGTCCGGACATCGGGATGGCAGGCAGTCGGCTTTATTCTCGGCTGGCTGGCATTGCAATCCGCCGCCGAAGGTTCCGGCCCCTGCCTGATAATTTTTGCCATGCTGCCGCTGACCGAACTGACCGTGGCTTTGTTAAAAAGGCTGACTTTTCTTAAAGATTACCGCAACCTTCTTGTTAACACTTTTTATTTTCAAACCAACATCAGCGGCCTTTCTCCGGCCGATATCTGCCGCGGTCTGCTCCGTATCGAAGTTTTGCTGGTTATTCTCGGCTGTTTTGAACTTTACGCGCCCAACGCTTATTCCCTGCCGATACTCTGTTTTATCATCACTTTATGGTTTTTGAACCGGCTGTTGAACTGGCAGACGCCTGTCCAGTCTCTGCGCGAAATCAACCGCGAGGTCATCGAAGACATCAAAAAAACTTTCAATAAGGACGACAAGCAGCCATGATTCTGACGAAATGGATAAAACAACATTTCTTCTCCGCGCGCCCTGCTGCGCCGCTGCCTCCCGCTGCCGGATTAAACATCAATTTCAAAGTGGTGATTACCGAATTCGCCGACAATGTCGAAAGCAGCGGCGGCGAAACCGTTGCCCGCCTGATGTCCGATAAGGAAGGTTTATCAATCGCCTATTTTGACGAACCTTTTTCCAAAACCTTTCTCAATTTGGAAAGCCGCACATTGTTTGACCTGATTGACAAGGGGCAGACCATTCTGGATCGGACCGGCGCCGATATTCTGGTTTGGGGATACCGCGAAACCGACCGTATCCGCCTTAATTTTCAAACTGAAAAACAATATGAGAAAGAAGACTGTTCTTTTGTTTCGCTGATGGACAGCCTTTATATTCCCGCCGAACTCACCGACCGCAGGCTCGACTTCCCCGCCGCATTAAATAATCTGATATACGGCGCCCTGATAAGTTCAATCAACGTCTTTTCCAAAGAAGCCAAAATTCAGAAAAAATATCTGCTGAAAAAAGTCATCGACAAGCTTTCCCGCGATAATTCCGCCAAAACCCTGTCGATTGAATATATGCCCTATGTCATGAACTTTCTCGGTATCATTTATCTGAGCTACGCCCATGACAACGGCGACGAAAAAGATTTCAAAATCGTCAAAAATCTGTTTGATACGGCTATCAAACACCAGGACCTGATCAAAAACCCCATTCACCTCGGCTGCATTTACTATCATCTCGGCCAATTATACGATTCCGCCACGCAATATATGCCGCGGCGGCCGGCGGCCTATTTTCGCGGCGCAATAGAAAACTATCGTCAGGCGCAAAAATACCTCAACAAATATGCCTATCCTTATGATTACGGTTATATTTCATATAAACTGTCGCGCCTGTTTTATAACTACTGGCGGCAGAAAGACGATCTCCAGGCGCTGCGCGACGCGGTTTTCCAGCTCCGCGAAGCCGAAAAAGTTTTTACTTATGCGCTGTTTCCCGAATTTTGGGCCAATATTGAAGGCGACCTCGGCTATCTTTTGTCTCTACTCGGCAGCATTACCAAAAGCGAAGAAATATCCGAGCTGGCAATTACCGCCTATCAAAACCAGCAAAAAGTCGTTACCGAACGCCGCGATCCTCTGCAATGGGCCAATATTCAGGAACATATCGGCGATATTTTCTACCGCCTCGGCAAAAATGCCGATGACAAGGACTTATTGGAAGAATCCCTGGAATATTTCCACGACGCGCTTTATATATATGAAAATATGCAGCTTGATGAAGACGCCAAAAAGCTCACTATCAGCATTTCCAAAGCCAGCCAATATTTGAATCGTTTATAGCTATGAACAAACCGATAACTCTGGAAGATCTGTCCCAACTTAAGGCCCGCGGCATTATCAACGAGGCCGAATTCGAACGCCGCAAAAAGCTTCTCTATCAGCAGGCCATGCGCCGGGCCGATCAGCTGCGCACCGCCAAAAGCGGCGTGGTTTATATTCTTCTTGCCGCATTTCTCGGCGCGCTCGGCCTGCACAATTTTTATGCCCGGCGGCCGGTTCGCGGTTTTATCCAGCTGTTTTTATCGCTTATCTCTTGGCTGTTTATGTTCCTGCCGCTGCTGTTTGTCTGCCTGTGGATTTACCTGGAGATAATGTTTACCCGCCGCGACGGGCGCGGACAGCCTTTTCGCGGCTCTCCAGCCGTTATCTGGCTTCTCAGATTCGGCCTGACTTTATACCTGGCTTTCGCGCTTTTGAATTTGCAAAACAGCGGCGAACTGATTTTCAGCGAACAGTTCCTTAACGGAAATTTCTGACGCTTCCCTTCGCTGTCAC
>CALXTG010000206.1 GCA_944391355.1 uncultured Alphaproteobacteria bacterium | reverse complement strand
GCTGTCTCAGCCGGAGCTTTTTCTTCCGCCGAAATATTAATTAATGACTTGGGCGCATCTTCATCCGTATTGATTTCCGGCAAGACAACTTCTTGGAGCGGTTCTTCAACCTTAACTTCCGTTTCGGCAGCAGTTTCGGTATTTTCTGCTTCTTCTGCCGCGGGAACCGCAGGCTCGACTTCCGGAGTCGGCTCAACGGGTTTAATCTCCGTTTCCGGCTTTTTCTCAGGTGCTTTGGCAATTTCATCGCGGGCTTTCAGCTGCTCGGCCGTCAGCAGCTTGCTTCTGTCAACCGTTCCGTCAAGGCACTGCAGCAGCCAGACATCATAAATCGGATGTTCAACCGCATTCAAAGCCGGCGAAGAAGACAACATCCAGCCTTTGAAAATATTGACCGGATTCTCGCCGTTATAATTATCAACGACGTCAACAAAGGCATAATTTTCGGGGGTTTCTTCCGGCGGCCGGGTTTTACAGGCTCTGACCACAATCGAAAAACTTCCGAAACGGATTTCGCTGTTAACCGGCGCTTCAATAACGCTGACGCGGCCGGTAATTTTATCCATGGCCTGCATTTGCACCGTATTCATGTCAATTTCTCTGGCTTGAGCCGGAACCGCGCCCAGCAGTCCCAAAACAGCTGCCAAAGTATATTTAGTTATTTTCCTGTCCATTGTCTGTCACCATAAAAATGATTTGTCCGACCATATCTTCTAAGGTTTTGAAATCTTTGGTTTTAGCAATTATATCACCGTCGGCAAGCATTTTCTGATCCTTGCCCGGTTCGATTTTAATAAATTTATCGCCGACCAAACCGTCGCTGACAATAATGGCGGTACTGTCTACCGGCAGTTTAATATTGGGAGCAATACTCATTTTGACTTCGGCTTCATAATCCTGATTATTTAAAGTCTGGGCAACGACTGTCCCGACCTTAATGCCGTTAATACGGACATCCGAACCGACATTTAAGCCGCCGACCTTCAAGAAACGGGCGGTCAGGTTATACCCTTTAACAACCTGCAGATCCGAAACTCTATAGGCGAAAAACATAAAGAACGCGGCTACTGCCACAACAACGATCCCCATAATGGTTTCTACTGGTCTCTTATTCATCAATCTCTCCTTAAGTATAATTATTCTTTATCTTCTTTGGCTTCACTCTCGGCCGGACGGCAGTTTTTAGCCATCTTTTCGCGATTAGCTTTACCGATGCCGACGATACGGTCAAGCAGTTCTTCAATAACCATGGCGTCTTGCGTATAATTAAATTCGCCGCCGGCCGGAAGAAAATCTTCCGAACCGCCCGGTTCAATCTCAATATACTTGGAACCGAGCAAACTTGAACTGACAATCGAGGCGCTGCTGTCATCGGGAATTTCAATATCTTCTCGGATATCCAGCGTCAAAACCGCCTTAAAATGATCATCAAGCTTGGCATCGACGACTTTGCCGACATTCATGCCCGAAAGCCGGACCAGATCGCCGACCAACAACCCGTCCGTCCGGTTAAAACGAGCCTGCAGCTGGTAATAATCTCCGCCGTCCGCATGTTTTATATCCGATTTTCCGAGCATAAAATAAGCGGCCGCAGCAATCAGCACCGCGCTCATATACAAACCTATTTTAAGATATTTGGCTTCTTCCTTGGAATATTCTTCTTTAGACATTTCAGCTCCGTCTGCAAAATATTTTTTAATACGTATATACATAATGTAAAATTAAGATTTTGTCACCAAAGATTTTAAAATTTAAAATAATTGTTAAAATTTAAAATTTTCTTGCTAAACTGAGAACAGGTTTCAACTTATATATAAAAAAGTCCGAGATGATTGTCGCCAAAAACTTGTCAAAAAACTTCGGGAGCTTTCGGGCCCTCGACAACATTAATTTCTGTATCAGCCGCGGGGAAACAGTTGCCTTGCTGGGGCCGAACGGGGCAGGGAAGACAACGCTGCTTCGGCTTTTGACCGGTTATTACCTCCCTGACGGCGGCGAAGTCACCGTTTCCGGGTATGATATCGGCCGCGAACGTATCAAGGCATTGAAAAATATCGGTTATGTTCCCGAAAACAGCCCTCTATACGGCGATATGACTGTTTTTGATTTTTTGCGCTTCAACGCCGGCCTGCATAATCTGCCCCCGTCCGAATTTGCCGACCGCGCTGCCGAAGTGATTGCGGCTTTGTGCCTGGAAAATGTCATAAGCCGGAAAATCGAAACTCTTTCCAAAGGCTTCAAACATCGTACCGGTTTGGCCGGAAGTCTGCTTCATCGCCCAAAAATTCTGCTCTTGGACGAACCGACCGAAGGGTTGGATCCTAATCAGAAATTTGAATTCCGCCGTTTTATCAAAGACTACGGCAAAAAAAACATTGTCCTGATTTCCACGCATATTATGGAAGAAGTAGAGGCTTTGGCCGACCGGGTTATTTTGCTGAACAACGGCAAACTGGTGCGCGATACTTCTCCCGGCGAACTGAAGAAAATCGCACCCGACAATGATTTGCAGACCGCCTTCCGAACCATTACCACAGACCGATAGGTTTTACCATGTTTAACGCTTTTTTTCAAATCCTCCGTAAAGAATTTTTTTCGTTTTTCCAAACCGGATTAGCCTATTTTATCATCGGTGCTTATCTGGTTTTATCAATGCTGACGACTTTTTATATGGGATCGTTTTTTAATCTGGACAACAGCCGGCTGTTTTCGTTTTTCTATTTCCAGACCGATATCTTTGCGATTCTGTTGCCGGCTCTGACCATGCGTCTTTGGGCCGAAGAAAACAAATCGGGAACTGTTGAATTTCTGTTAACCCAGCCTCTCGGCTACAAAAGCATTATTCTCGGCAAGTTCTTGGCCGCTTGGCTTTTTTGTCTGCTGATGCTGGTTTTAACGGTTCCTTTCTGGGCTTACGTCAATACTTTTTATCATCTCGACAATCTGAACATTTTCTCGGCTTACGGCGGCTGCCTGATGGTTGCCGGCAGCTTCTGCGCTTTGGGGTGCTGTATTTCCTCTCTTACGCGCAGCCCGATTATTGCCTATGTTCTCTCCGTTATGCTCAGCTGGATAATTATTGTCAGCCGCCCTGATTACCTGATTTATCTTTTTGCCGCGCCTGAAAATTCGGCTGCCGATATTCTGCTCGCTCTGAATTTCGGCAAACATTACAGTGATTTTGTTTCCGGTCAGCCCGGACTTGACAATCTGTTTTATTTTTTGCTGCTGATGCTTCTTCCGCTCTGGCTTAATCTTGAGGTTATCCGTTTCAAAAACAGAAAAACCGCGGCTCTCGAAGCAATTTTCATGCTGGCGGCTTTTGTTTTCCTCAATCTCGGAACCGGTTTGCTTTTCTCCGGACAAAAAGCCGATATGACCGCCGACCGGCGTTTCACGCTCTCGCCGGCCGCCGCTAAAACAGTCGCTTCATTGGAAACGCCCGTCTATGTCCGCCTGTACCTCTCTTCGGCTCTCGGAGCCGAAAATACCGGGTCGGCTCAGTATTCGCAGTATGTCCTGCGTATGCTGCGTAAGTTCCAGACGGCCTCAAACAAAATCAAACTGCAGATTATCAGCCCCGAACCTTATTCCGAAACGGCTCGCGCTGCCGAGGCCGCCGGCATTAGGGCTTTTGGCGGCGGGCAGGGGAGCACAAAACTGTACTTCGGCATCGAAGCGGTTGATAAATTCGGCCGCCGAGCAGTCATTCCTTATCTGGACAGCCGCCGCAGCAACTTTCTTGAACAAGACTTAAGCCGTATATTTTATAAATTAAACCAACCTGCGGAAACAACCGTAGATATTGTCGCGCCCGGCTTGCCGCAGATATATGACGGCAATTTTGTTAAGCAGCTGCAAACGGTTTACAAAATTCGCGAATTATCTCCTTTTATTGCCGAAATTCCTCAGGATACCGACCTGTTGATGGTTGTCGCCGCTTCCCCGCTGCCGGAAAGCTTTGCCTATGCGCTCGAGCAATACCTGCTGCGCGGCGGCCGGATCCTGCTGCTGCTTGACAATTATGCCGAAATACAGGCGGATGCCGACGGTTACGCCGAGATGGATACCCCGAGACCAAACGACTTTTTGCAGCAGGGCGGAATGTTTTTAATCCCCGATCTGATCGTCGGAAGTACCGATGCCGCGGCTTCCGCCGTCGTCAACGGAACGCGCCGTCATTATCCGCTCCGGACAGAAGCCTCTGCCGAAGAAATTAATCCCGGCCATCCGCTGACCGCCGATTTACGAAAAATTCGCCTTTCATCGCCGGGCGGACTGGTTATTGCCGGAAACGAAGACTATAAAGTGACCCCGCTGATAACCTTAAACCAAAACACTGTCAGCCTGCCGGCTTATCTGGCTAAACTGAGCGAAACCGACGAAACGGCGGATCTGACACATTATCCGGATCAGAAATTCATTCTTGCCGCTCTCAGCGAAGGCCGTTACACTTCTTCTTTTTCCGAAAATTATTATGAGGGGCTTGATATTTCCCGTAAACTGACGCCGTTTCTGGCCGCCTCTATTAATCCCGGAAAATTTGCCGTTGTAGCCGATGCGGATGTTCTTGACGATAAACTCTGGTCTTCTTCCGCCGCCTCGGCTTACGATATTATTCCTTCGGCAGATAACGGCCTGTTTTTGTTGCGGCTGGTTGACTATCTGGCCGGAAACGCGTCTCTTGTGGCTCTGCCGCGCCGCGAGTTTTATTTGGGAGATACCACGCCGGGCAGCCTTTTATATGCCGAAATAAGCCGGAGTTTCCGCACACATTATAATAAACTTGATACAGAGATTGCAGCCCTGCGGGAACAGTTTGAAACAATTAATCAGAACCGCCGGGAGACAAACCAGCCCCCGGCAGTCAAAAGCTTACAAGAGCTTGATCAGCTGAAAACCAGGCTGTTTGAATTGGAAGAACAGCGCAAGCATTTGGATTACCGGCTGAAAAGCGCATATGAACGCCGGCTTGACAAAATTGTCATTATAAACGGCTTTGTTATCCCCGTCGTAATTTTACTGCTCTTATTCGATCTTACTTTTCTGATTAACCGCCGCAATCGCCGTCTGGCTCGGAGTCTGTGCCATGAATAAACGTATTCTTCTGTCCGGTTTCATACTGCTGTCATGTTCTCTGCTGTTTTTTGCCGCCGCCTTTTACTGGCGGATTTACCGACCCCAATCGGCAGAAGAGGGAAAGCTGCTCTTCGCCGCAACCGTATCGGGCCCCCAAACCGACCGGGTCATTCTCAAAAATTCGGATTATACCGTTACCCTGGTACGCGAAAATAATTATTGGAAAGTGGCTGAAGCTGATTTCTATTACGCCAACAGCCTGAGGCTGGAAAAACTGTTTAACGCTTTTGATCGCGCCGTTTACAGCCTTTGTATGAAA
>CALXTG010000205.1 GCA_944391355.1 uncultured Alphaproteobacteria bacterium | reverse complement strand
CTTTGGCAGTAGGAATGAAAGCTGCCATTATTCCCCAAAGCAGAAATAGTTTTTTCATGTGAGTTCCTCTTGCGTCAAGCTTCATTTTTTACGATTATACAAACTATAAAATACAAATTGTAATTGTCAATGTTTTGTAATGGTTATATTTGGTGTATAATTTAAGCCGCGAATGTCTGATTGACAGTACAGGTATGATTGCTGTAGAGTTTCGGCTTTGCGGCAGATATTTTTGAATGAAAATCAGTAAGGGGATTCAAGGTTTTCTTCCACCCGGCGGAGCAGATTGAAAGCGTCGACCCGGATTTCGGGCTGGTGAAACGTGATGACCGGAAAACCGATAAGCCGATCGACTTCTCTTTTGCTGACCGTGCCGAGCAGATTATAAAGTTTATAGCCGCGCCGGAATAAACTGCGGGCATAATAACGGTTATAAAAAGCAGCCAGAGGGAGGAGAGCCAGTCCGTAGCTCAAAAATATTGCCGCCAGCATAACGGCAGTTCCCCGCCAGTCGCGGCGGTGTAACGGAACCAGAAAACCCAGCAACAAAACCGCCCAGGAAAAACCCAGGGGTACGGCTTTTATATCTTCGTTGACGGGATTTTTGAGAATTAAATTGGCGGCGGACACGGCTGCTCCTCTTTTTAGATTATTTGTGGGGTACGGTGTTGCAAGAAGCCGTAAATGCGACGACGATTGCGGCAATTCCGACTAAAACGTAGATAATCTGGCTCAGATAGCTGATCGAACCGAACAGAAAAGTTACCAGATTAAAGTTAAAAGCGCCGACCAGTCCCCAGTTCAGGGCGCCGATGATGGTTAAAATAAACGAAATCCTCTTAATCCACATTTTTTTTCTCCGTAAAAAAGATTTATCAGTTGTCGTTTATGATATATATTGCCGTTATCAGTTTTCAATAACGGGGAGTCGGAATGTTTAGCGAAAAATTTGCAAAATTTGTAGAGATGTGGCAGAAAGATTTTGCGATTGAGCGGACGATTGATGAAAAAGTCTGTATCGACAGAGACGGAAATCCACTGCCGTGGTATACTTATCCGGCGATAGAATATTTGTTGCAGTTTGATTATCGGCAGAAAAAAATTTTTGAATTCGGTTGCGGAAACTCATCGCTGTTTTGGGCGGCAAGAGCGAAAAGTGTTATCAGTATTGAAGATAATCCGCAATGGTTTGCCAAATGGCAACAGGAATTTAAGGCGGAAAATCTGGATATTCGTTATCGGGAGGAAGGGGCGGAATATTTTCAGGCGATTGCCGAAGAAGACTGCCGGTTTGATGTGATTGTCATTGACGGAAAACGCCGTGCGCAATGTGCCGAAGCAGCGCTTGTTAAACTGGCGCCGGGGGGCATGATTATTTTGGATGACAGCGACAGGGTGGCAACCAGTGAGGAATATATTAACGCAATCGGAATTTTGCGGCGGGCAAATTTGATTCAGGTCGATTTTCACGGCTTTTGTCCGATGAACTGCTATTCAAAAACCACATCGTTGTTTTTACGGCGGGATTTTAATTTTGCGCCGCTTTATCCGTACCAACCGTCGGGCGGCTGGGGAAATTTATGGTCGTTGGGACGCAGAGAGCGCAAGAAATTTTATAAACAGTTCGGGTGATAAAAAAGTTAAAACAGCCGCAAAATCGATTGCGAGGCCTGACTCGCCAGCGACAGCGAATTGACAGCCAGCTGTTGCGAAGTCTGTAACGCCAGCATGTTGGCTGATTCCTGATTCATATCGGCTAGGGTCAGTTTATCGGCGCCTTCTTCCAAGACATTTATCAGATTTTCGGTAAAATCCTGCCGGGTCGTGACAATTGAATAGTAATTACCGAATTCAGAAGCAAAGCTTCTTAAAGAATTAATGGCGGTTTCCAGTTCGGCAATTGATTTTTCGATGTCTTCAGGACTGTACCATTCTTTGGTTTTCAGTCCCAAACTTTCGCTGTCGGCTTTAACCCCGGCAACATCTATTTTAGAACTTCTGTCTTCGTTAAAATTGATTTTCAGATTTTGTCCGTCAAGCAGATTGATGCCTTTGTAGGAAGCGTCGGAAATCAGGCGGTCGTATTGTGTGAGAAGCAGATTGTATTGAGCGGATTTATTATCCGTTTGATTTTCATCCGGAAGAATTTTTTTCATTTCTTCATCAATGTCCGGCAAATTGTCAGCGCTGTCGGATAACCGGGAAAACTTTTGTAATATATCCATCCCAAAAGTACCGGCGTTGGTTTCTTGATAATTAATTGAGGAAACAATTCCTTGATTTGTTCCGGCTGTGGTTTGGTAACTGATGCGGATTCCTGATTGTAAGTTTAACATGTTTCCGGAGTTGTTGGCCCTATAAAAGATATCGGTAATAATATTCAGCTTTGCCTGCGCGGTTATATTAATGGCGGAATTGCTGTTACATCCGAAAGCGGCTGATGTTGCCGCAGTATTTTTTATGTTTATTTCGGCGTCATTAATGTTGATGACGCTGTCTATATAGGAAAGGATAATGCGGGAGTTTTCACCGTTTGATAATACGTTGACAACCGAATTTCCGCCGATATTGACAGTGCCGTATCTTCCGGCGATTCCATGTCCCATTTGGCCTTCCGTTTTGATGTTGATCAGGGCGTTCGCAATATCTAATTTTCCTTCGTGACTGTAATTTACGATACCGCACGCATTCAGGCCGGTTGTTTCTATATTAATTTTACCTTTTATTTCTATATTATTTTGTTCTCCTTCGATATAAATACCACATAAATAATCACTGTTGGTGTTTATATTTAAGTTTTGGAGTGTCGCATGAGTTTCGGGTGCCACGGCTCCCACGGCGCCGTAAAAATAAGGGGAATGACCGTCAACCGAAGTCATATTTATATCTAAATCGGAGATTAAAGAATTATTGCCGACCTCTATTCCGTTTCCCTTTTGATTGCTGTTGTTTATGTTTAAGGTAATAGAAGATCTTGCGGCATTTTTATTAAGATAACTTGTCCCGACCAAAGACTGTCCGTCCCGGAGTTTGACAGTCTGATTTTCCGAAAGCGTAATGTTTCCGTCAATTACAATCAAGCCCTGTCGATCTGAATCAATTGCCGCCAGCAGCTCGGCTTCGCTTGACACCCGGGCAATAACCGGCTGCGCGGTTTCGAGCGCCTGATTGGCGACGGCCTTAGCCTGCTCGAGGAATTTAGTGCCGACGTCAATCGCTTCAGAAGCGGCTTTAATGGTCTGCACGCCCTGTGACATAGCGTCTAACAAAGCGGTTAAATCAGCGGCGCGGTTATTTAACGAAGAAGCGGTGTAATAGGAAGAGGGATTGTCGATTGCAGAAGAAACTTTAAGGCCGGTCGCTAAGCGGTTTTGCACAATATCCTGCTGGCCTGCAATATTTTGCAAGCTCAACAAATTGCTGCGCATTGACGCTGTTAACGAAATCCCCGACATTCTCTCGGCCCCATGTTATTCTGGTTTCCCTATACTGTCATGCTCCGACTCAACCTATTTCCCTTGCTTGTCATTCTCCGGTCAAGCCCGAATATGACGATAAAAAGAAATCAAACCATGACAATAGAGATATATTATCATAATTTCCCATTCTAATCAATATCTGTTAATAAAGATTTAGCGGAACCTCTTTTTCTGTCTAAACAGATTTAAAAGGCTGTTGTTTTTGGGCTAAATTCGTTTATCGGCGCTGTGGCAGAATCCGGCAATCGGGCAGTTGGCGCAGTCGGGTCTTTGCGCTTTGCAGATATAGCGTCCGAACAGAACCAGCCAGTGATTGGCATTTTTGGCATAGTTGTCGGGCAAAACTTTAAGCAAGTCTTTTTCGACTTCTACCGGAGTTTTGCCTTGGCTGAAACCAAGCCGGTGGGCAATGCGGAAAACATGTGTGTCAACGGCCAAAGTCGGTTGATTAAACCAGACGTTCAACACTACGTTGGCGGTTTTGCGGCCGACGCCGGGCAGGCTTTCCAAAGCTTCACGCGCGGAGGGGACTTCGCCGTTGTATTTATCGACCAGTTCCTGGCTGAGAGCAATAATGTTTTTGGCTTTATTGTTATAAAGGCCGATAGTTTTTATATAGTTTTTGACTTTTTCCAGCCCGAGATTCAGCATTTTCTGCGGTGTGTCGGCAACGGCAAAGAGTTCTTTGGTCGCTTTGTTGACGCCTTTGTCGGTACTTTGCGCCGAAAGAACTACGGCCACCAACAGGGTGTAGGCATTGGCAAAATCAAGTTCGCACCGCGGATTGGGATCACGGTCGTTAAAAATTTTCATAATATCAAGAACGCGTTGTTTATCTGTCATCAGGCTTTTACTCCTCCGGCGCCGGGAGCGGCCGGCGCAAGTTCATCTAGCGGCCAGCGGGGTCTGGGTTTGAAATCAAGGTTGTCGGTGAGGCCTTTTTGCAGGCGTTCCAGCCCGGCCCAGGCAATCATGACACCGTTGTCGGTGCAGAATTTAAGCGGCGGTGCCGAGAATTCGAGACCGGATTTTTCGGCCAGTTCCTGCATGCGGCCGCGCAGATAATTATTGGCGGCCACGCCGCCGGCAACAACCAGATCTTTGGCGTCGGGATATTCGGCTTTGAACAGAACAACGGCTTTTTCAAGCTTGTGCAGCAGACAATCGGCGACCGCAGTTTGGAATCCGGCGCAGATGTCGGCGATGTCGCGTTTGCGCATGATCGCATGTTCGATATTGCCGTCTTCGGCATAAGATTCAATTATTTTGCGGACAGCGGTTTTCAGTCCGGAAAAGGACAGATTTAAATCTCCGGAATTATATAGCGGCCGGGGCAGAACAAAACGCGAGGCGTCGCCGAGCTCGGCCATTTTTTCAATAATCGGGCCGCCGGGATAGCCGAGCCCGAGCATTTTGGAAACCTTGTCAAAAGCTTCGCCGGCGGCATCATCGATGGTGGTGCCGAGACGGGTATAGTCGCCGACGCCTTTGACAATCAGAATCTGGCAATGGCCGCCGGAAACCAGCAGTAGAAGATAGGGATATTCGACATCGCTGCCCAGGCGCGTGACCAGGGCATGGCCTTCAAGATGATTGACGGCAATAAACGGTTTGTTGAGCGCCAGAGCCAGCGCTTTGGCTGCCATGACGCCGATAACGACGCCGCCGATCAGGCCGGGGCCGGAAGTGGCGGCTACGGCGTCAATGTCCTGCGGGCGGAGATTGGCTTTTTTGAGAGCGTCTTCGATTACCTCGTCAATATGGTCAAGGTGGCAGCGGGCGGCGATTTCGGGGACGACGCCGCCGTAAATTTTGTGTTCTTCCAGCGAAGTGGCCAGACTTTGGCCGAGAATTTGTTTTTTATCGTTGACAATTGCGGCGGCCGTTTCGTCGCAGCTGCTTTCTATCCCTAAAACTATCATTAATTTGCTCGTTCTTAACTAATTTTATTGCAGTTTTTTTTTAATTATATACACTATATTTTAATTAATATCCAGTTTTAATCAGCAGCAGAGGTCAGAAAATGGCAAAAAATAATCAGGAAGCACCGAAAGAAGAGGCTCCGGCAACGCAAAAATCAAAAATCCGGGCATTTAAGCGGGGGTTGTTTAAACTGCTCCTATGGCTGGTGATTTTGGCGGCGGCAGTCGGATTGTGGAAAAATCCCGATTATATTAAAAGCGGCTGGCAATGGCTGCAAAGCCGGAATCAGGCCGAAGAAGCGCCGGAAATTACGCTTGAGGGGCTGGCGATTCAGCTTGAGAATATGCAGAAGCAACTGGCAGGCCTGCAGGCGGCGCAGGAACATCTGAACCGCAATGTTGACGCAGATGCGCTGAATCAGCGTATGGAGGCGCTGGAAAAAGTTAATTTGAACGTGATTGATTCCAAGGCTGACATCGCGACGGTTTTCGGTATGGTTAACCGGCTTGACAAGATGGAAGAAAATTTGCAGACGCTGACAAAGTTTACCGATGAAAGCGCTCTGATCCTGACCGGAGCGATGCTGGTGAAAGACAGCGCCGAACGCGGCAATGATTTTGTTTATGAGGCGGAAATTCTGCGCCAGATTGCCGAGAAGAATCAGAAGGTTAAGGCGCCGATAGAAGTTATCAGCCGTTATGCGGCCGAAGGAATCCGCACAAATCAGTATCTTATTAACGAATTTGAAAGCATTTATGCTGCTTTATTAAAACAGCAGAAAGAAGAGTTTGAACAAAGCTGGAAAGACCGGATCAACAGCAAGCTCAACGAGATTGTCAAAATCAAGCGGATTAAGGAAGACGCGCCCGAATTTAAGGCAAATCAGGACTTGGAGCAAATCCGTACTTGGGTTGAAAACGGAGAGTTTGCCAAAGCTGCCGCTTTGCTGGAAAAGACCGAAGCACAGCAGATAACGGCGAATCCGCAGCTGCAGAGCTGGTTACGGCAGGCAAAAGCCAAAGTTGAGTTTGAAAAGGCCATTGCCGAAATTTCGACTTATTCTCTGGCAATGATGAAAGTGAACTTTATTAAAAAGGAGACAGGTAATGACTAGGAAAATATCAACTTTCATTTTTATCGGTTTGATCTTTACCGTTATCGCATGGATGCTTGATAAAAACGGTATTGTTATCATTACCTGGCGCGGTGAACGCGGCATATTCTCGGTACCGGAATTTATGCTGCTGGTGCTGCTGTTTGTGGCCGTGATAGATTTTCTGAACCGCATTCTCCGCCGGCTGGTTAATCTGCAGATGAAAGAAGCCTATAAAAATACCATGCAGAATCTGAACGAGAGCGAAACAATTGATGTTCTGGCCGGAAAAATCAGCGAGAAAATCGTTATTGACCGTAAAGATTTTGACAATGCCTTTCTGCTGGTTCTCCGTGCAATGACTTCGGTTACCGCCGGCGATATGCAGGCAGCGCGCCGCCATCTGAAAGCGCTGCGGAAAATTATCGGCAACGACCCGATTATTGATGTTCTGACCATGAAGATTTACAAAGGCGAGAAAGATTTTGACAAGATGGAAAAACTTTCGGCCAAGCTGATGAAAAATGAAGATATTCAGATTGTCGGCATGAAAGCCGCCGTTGAAGCGCAAATGGAAAAACGCGAGTTCAGCGAAGCGCTGCGTACCGCCAACAAAGCTTTTGAACTGCGTCAGGATTTGTACTCATTAGTTGGAGATACAAAAGGAATAGATAGCTTAAGTGATGAAAAAATAAAAGAAATAAATGAAAATTTACTTGTTAGAAATTTTGATGAATTTTTAGAAAAATTTGACCC
>CALXTG010000204.1 GCA_944391355.1 uncultured Alphaproteobacteria bacterium | reverse complement strand
ATAGGGAAACCAGAATAACAAGAGGCCGAGAGAATGTCGGGGATTTCGTTAACAGCGTCAATGCGCAGCAACTTGTTGAGCTTGCAGAATATTGCAAGACAACAGGATATTGTGCAGAATCGCCTGGCGACCGGCCTTAAAGTTTCTTCCGCGATCGACAATCCCTCTTCTTATTACACTGCTTCTTCCTTAAACAACCGCGCCGCTGATTTAACCGCTTTATTAGACGCTATGTCACAAGGGATTCAGACAATTAAAGCGGCCAGCGAAGCGATTGCCTCCGGTACCAAATTCCTTGAACAGGCCAAGGCGGTCGCTAACCAAGCACTCGAAACCGCAATCCCCGCCAAAGAATGGTTTGCCGAACAGGCCGGCGAAAACGGCGCAGTTGTCGAAACCGCTCAGGAACTGCTTGACGCTGTCAATGCCGGTAAAGAAACTATTGTCGTTTACGGTAAAATCGAGTTGACGGATCAAACCGTAACCTTAAAACAAGGGCAGAAACTGGTGGGGATTGACTATTACGGCAGCTTTAACCAGGGAGATGTAAAATTCTCAGGTTTGAAATTCAATTTTGAACAGTCTCGAAATGCAATGACTCTTGCCGATAATACTTTTGTATCAGATTTGAATATTGAACTCCAAAGTACGACCCGCGGACAAGCCGTGTGCTTAATCGGCAATAAACAGGCAGAGATACGGAATCTAAATATTTCTATCCAAACCCAATATGCCACCACACAACTCAGCAGTTCTGCTGTTTATTTGTCTAATTCTGCCCATCTGGAAGTTAACGGCAATGTCAATATCGAGACTTCGGGCTACCTGTCGCTTGGTTTTGCGTCAACCGTTGATTCATCTGCCAACCTTAACGGTAATATCAGTATTCGTACCCATGACAACTATGCTTATGCCATATACGGCAACAAGCGTTCGACATATAATATCAAAGGTGAACTGTCCATTATTACAGAAGGTACAGCCGGTTATGGTATTATTACCGATGCAGGAGAAAATCTCGGCGGAAATACGGTTCATATTTATGAAACAGCCCAATTATATATACAGAGCAAATCGTCTGCCTTTCGCTTAGGGATGACGAATCTTTCTTTGCTCATTGAAAGGGGAGCGTCACTGGCTCTTAGTAATACCAACAATGGCCAAAGTTATCATTTCACGGCAACACAAGATTTTACCGAAGCACAATGCACGGCCAGCAACAATATTGTCAATCTCAACCTTCAGTCATTTTTAGCTTATCCGGATTATTTCATATCTCATCAAAGCTCATTACGCAGCATTACAACTGCTGCTGATTTGGTCGCAGCGGCGGGACAAGTTGATGTAAGTACGGGATATAATCTGATTATAGAACAGTATAACACTCTAATGGGAGATGCGGCTTATAAAGGGACAAATCTGCTTGACGGCCAAAATCTGAAAATCAATTTCAATGAAGACCGCTCGTCTAAAATAGAAGTTGCGGGTGTTAAAGCCGACAGCGAGAGTTTGGGATTAAAGACCAAAGAATGGAAAACGGCCGAGGATGTTGGACAAACCATTTCCGAACTGGAAGCTGCGATTAACTCGCTGCGCTCTTTTGCCTCCGCATTCGGCAACTATTATTCAATTGTCACCACCCGCCAGGATTTCACCGAAAACCTGATAAATGTTCTGGAAGAAGGCGCCGACAAACTGACGCTCGCCGATATGAATCAGGAATCAGCTAATATGCTGGCTTTGCAAACCTCCCAGCAGCTGGCGGTGAATTCGCTTTCCCTCGCCTCTCAGGCCTCTCAAGCCGTTTTAAGATTGTTTTAAAAACGATACAATAAAAATTCTTATCAGAGATTGAGTTATCGAAAAATTCTATATCTGAATACGAAAAATATGTCATTGTCAATTTTGATTTATTAACTATTCTTAATATTGAACTTTACTTACAACAACACTTACCAACTTCGTCTAAGGATACGACAATGAAAAATTATAACTTTAAAAACGGCAATGTCATCAGAGATTTTCTTCTCAGTCAAATAGCCGACAAAGATCAGGAGATTTTTATCAATAATCTGAATTCAGGTACCGATATCGGAATCAGATATAATATGTGTCGGACACTTCACTAAGATAGAATGATTGAATTTTCAGTATAAAAACGGAATGCCCTCTTTATAACAGAGGGCATTTTTTTGTTTTATCGTTTATTCGCCGCGGCTGGCGCTGACTTTGACAGGACGAGCTCTGGATACCGTTTTTCTGCGAGCGGTAAAAAACCGCCCGATGCGGCTGTCGACAATTTTTTTGAACAGACTAAGCTGAATCCCATTATTTCCCTGCCCTTTTTCTTCTGCATAAGCGGCTTTGGCATTAACCGAAGCCAACATCATGTTAAAACGCGCCCGGTCTTTTTTGGAAGCGCCGTTTGCGGTTCCATTCTGCAACTTTACAAAAGCTTTCCAGTTGCGGGCTACGGTTTCATTAATCATTCCCGCCTCTGCGGCGCAGCGTAATGTCGTAATAACACGGGCAATGGTTCCGGCGATTTTACGTCCCAAAAATTTTAAAGCATTCGGTTTTTGCTGTAAATGAGTAAAGAGTGTCATCGAATTTTCACGGGCGGCAACTGTTTCCTCCCGCAGATTATTGCCGATTTTCCAAGCTCCGTAAGAACTCTGTCCGACCGGACCGGCGATAAAAGCTATGTCCTGACCGCGCGTCAGCGGCTTCATGGCCGGATAATTATCGGGGTAACTGCTGACAAATTTAAGGTCAATCGCCTCGATTTCTTTATTAAGCTCCTTAATTCCGGTCATGGCATTCAGACGCCGGGCTGAATTGCGCAAACGGTTCATGCCGGCGCTCAGCGTACCGATAATATTCTGATTGCTTACAGCAACATTTTCATCTTCACTGCCCGCCATTACCCGGTGAAGAAAGCTTTCGACTTCAGCCGGTTTCATATCAGCGTTCTCTTTTTGTCCCCGATTTTCAATCTGTTGATTGGAAACCAGAATAAAGGCCGTTTCCTGCAAGCTCATTAATACCGCATTCTGATAAGTTTTAAGCTGCTCCTCTTTGCTGTAGGCGGCAAATTTCGGATTAAGATAAATTTTTTCGTGAGCGTCCAATACAGCCATAGCAGTCAGATTCTGGAAAAAATCAGCCGGTTCGACTTTATCTGCCGCAGCTTTATTCTGAATTTTTACCTGTTTATAAAAATTAAAAATCTGTTCAGCCTCGGGGTTCTGCAGGTGCCCGGCGTTATCGGCGGCAAAGAAATTAATTTCTTTTTCAACGGCTTTAACCGCTTTGATATTAGCTTCTATCTGCGGGCGAAGCGCCAATGACCGCTGCGGAAGCGGCGCCTGTGCAAAAGCGGGAAAATTTGTATTTTTGCCGCCGACAATGTTTTTGAACTGCAAGTAATATCCCTGCGTATCTATTCCGGTTGACAGAACTTCTTCCAGCTCCCAGAGAACATCAAGGTCTAAATCCTCCAGCCGTCCCATTTCCAAAAGGCGAATCGCTTCTTTTATATCCATTGCCGTCTACTCCACAATTATTTATCGGCTTTATTATACACAAATCACGTCTAAAAGCAACAATTAATATACAAAAATTAGACCAAAATAAAATCCTTTCCAAAGGGAAAGGATTTTATCCTGAAAACCGAAAAACAGCCTAACTTAAGCCAGCTTCAAATTGCCGGCGACCGTTTTTCCTCTTTCCGACATTAATTCATAGCTGATTTTCACGCCTTCGTTCAAAGTTTTCAAACCGGCCTGCTGAACGGCAGAGATATGAACGAATACATCGGCGCCGCCTTCATCGGGAGTGATAAAGCCGTAACCTTTTTTGTTGTTAAACCATTTAACTGTTCCTGTTGCCATAACGCATATCCTTATCAAATCACAGGTTAATCCAATATAACTATATTTAGTGTGGTAAACTGTTTCCAGACAAAGCTTGTTATGGTCGAAACAATTGAAAGAATAACTCTTATCCCACAGAGCCTAGTTACAGTTAATTTTTATACTCTTAAAAGCAGATATTAGCAAGAGCTTTTTAAATGTTTTGTATCTTGTTTTTTGCATATTCGTGATTATAGTTTTAGAGGTATAAATTCATTTTGGGAAGGATAAAAACATGAAAAAATTACTCTGCACTCTGGCTTTGGTTATGCCGATAGCTTTGGGAGCTACGATTAACGACGCGGCGGCTCAGCGCAAAAATCATACCCGCAGCGATGTCGTCCCCGCCTCAGATATGGCAGTCGAAGAAACGGCGGCGATGCCTCAGGGACATATGCAAAAACACATGGACAAGAAAATGGGCAAGCATATGGACGAACACGGCTATAAGATGCATAAAATGTTCAAAAGAACGCCCGCCGAATGGCTGGAAAAAGAAAATGCCGAAATCAACGAAGATTATCAGGAAGCTGTTGCCCGCATCAACAAATCATCTTTACCCCAGAACTATAAAGACCTGTTGATGAAACAGGCCATGTCCAATAAAGAATTTGCCATGAAACAGGCTCAGGCCAAAAGCGAAATTCTCGGTCAGAACTGGAAAGCCCGCGAAACTTTTCCGCAGGATTTGATGAAAGAAAAGGCCAACCGCAAGGCTGTTAAAGAAGTCGATGATATTCTTTAAGAATTTCTTTTTCTGAAAAGGCCCGGCTTTCCGGGCCTTTTTGTTTTATAAATAAGACTTCACAAATTAAATATTCTTTGCTAAATTGAGCCGTTATCTGCCGCATTGGGGCGGCGGATTTTTAATTGCGATATTAAAGGAAAATTGAAATGTCATTAAAAAATACAAGAGCCGGGAATTATCCCGAATGGTATCAAAATGTTATCTCCGAAGCCGATATGGCCGAAAATTCTTCTTCGCCGGGCTGTATGGTCATTAAACCGTGGGGATACGGAATCTGGGAAAGAATCCGCGATGTTTTTGATGAAAAGTTTAAAGCAACCGATCATGAAAACTGTTATTTCCCGATGTTTATTCCGCTTTCATTTTTCCAAAAAGAAGCCGAACATGTCGACGGTTTTGCCAAAGAGATGGCGGTTGTCACCCATTCGCGCCTGAGTATGAAAGACGGCAAACTGATCCCGGATTCAAAACTGGAAGAACCGCTGATCGTGCGGCCGACTTCCGAAGCCATTATCGCCGACTCTTTCTCCAAGTGGATTAAGTCTTACCGCGACTTGCCGGTCCTGATTAACCAATGGGCCAATGTTGTCCGCTGGGAGATGCGGCCGCGCCTGTTTCTGAGAACCCGCGAGTTTTTATGGCAGGAAGGACATACCGCGCACTCGACCGCCAAAGAAGCCGAGGAAGAAACCATTAAAATGCTGAATGTATACAAAGATGTCGTTGAAAATGCACTGGCGACTCCGGTTATCGTCGGCCGCAAACCCGAACATGAAAAGTTTCCGGGCGCCGTTGACACTTATTGCATTGAAGCAATGATGCAGGACGGCAAAGCTTTACAAGCCGGTACATCTCATTTTCTGGGACAAAACTTCGCGAAATCGGCCAATATTTCTTTTATCAATGCCAATAATCAGCCGGAATATGCCTATACCACCTCCTGGGGCGTTTCGACTCGTCTTATCGGCGGCGTAATCATGACGCATGCCGATGATGAAGGAATGGTCGTTCCGCCGCGGATTGCACCTTATCAGGTTATCTTTGTTCCGGTTGTCAAAAATCCCGAAGACGAAGCAACCGTTCTGGAATATATCGCCAAACTGCAAAAAGAACTGAGCGGCAAGACCGCGTTCGGCGAGAAAATCCGCTGCAAAACCGATAAGCGCGACCGCAAGAGCGTGGACAAATTCTGGGAATGGACCCGTAAAGGAGCTCCGGTTATCTGCGAAATCGGCATGCGCGATGTCGAAGGCGGCAAAGTTATGGTGAAAGAACGCCTGAAACTCGGCACTCCCGAAGGCAAAGAAATCATTGCCGCGGAAGATTTTGTCAACAGTATTGCCGACCGACTGGAAAATATTCAACAGCAGATGTTTGACAAGGCTAAAGCCCGTCAGAATCTCAATGTCCGCACCGATATTAAGACCCAAGCCGAATTTCAGAAGTATTTTGCCGAATCCAATATTTGGATTGAAGACGGCAAAGCCGGCAAAGTTGCTTTCGTCCGCGGTAAATGGAGCGGCGATGCAAACAGTGAAGAATTGCTTAAAGCAATGAAGATTACCATCCGCTGTATCCCGTTTAACCAGTCGGGAACGGAAGGCGAATGCCTGCTGACCGGCAAGCCCGGCGCGACAACGGACGTAATTTATGCCCGCTCCTATTAAACTGTGCCGTAAATGAAGATAAAGCCGCCCCTGACCGGGCGGTTTTATTTTGGACAAAATATTCTGGACAAATAAAACAATAGGGTTTATGTTATCTGAACATTCTGAATTATTAACATTTAAATTATTATCACTATGAACAATTTAAAAAAACTCATCGCGCTGCGGCGAATCAGACAAAACAGAATCAAATGGTGCATGATCTTTTTGCTCTGTTTCGTGATTGTTTTTTATCTGCCGCTATTTTTCGGCACAGGTGCTCCTGAAGAAATTCTACTGGTTTGTGTTCTCAATATCATATTGGAGACAACGCTTCTGATGGCTTGGCGAAACTATCTGCTTATCCGTCACTGGATAAAATGGGCCGAAGAAAATCCGGAAGCCGCCAAAAGATGTTTCAGAATTCCCCTCATTTGCAGAGGAGGATATACTGAAAACACAGCCTTGAGAGTGGCTGTCATAAATTTGCTTATCGCCGTGATTTTCTTATCGCGATAAGAATTAAACAGGCAAAGGTCCGGAATTTATTTCCGGGCTTTTGTTTATTTAAATTTGCAAAACAGGACATATATAAAACAACAGTAATGATAAACAGAGGAAATAACATGCCAAATAACAGTCTGAGCGGCTATCTATTGGCTTTAACCGCAATCTTTTTCTGGAGTTTAAACCTGATTATTGCCAATTATTTCGCAACCAGCCTGATGCCTTTTGAAATAGCATTCGGACGGTGGCTCACGGCCAGCATTCTGATGCTTCCCTTTATCATAAAGGCAATCAAAACGCAGGGAAAACTGTTGTGGGAACACCGCTGGCTGATTGTCAGCCTCGCAGTCACCGGCGTGGTGATTGACAATACCCTCATTTATTATGCCGGACATACCGCAACGGCAACGGATATGGGATTACTGGACGTAACCGGACCGATTTTTCTGGTCTTGTTATCCTGGTTTTTCTTAAAAACGCCGATCAGCCGCAAGCAAATTTTAGGATTGGTTATTGCCGTATTCGGCGTAATTACGATTATCCTGCAGGGAGATTTTACCCAGCTTGATAAGGTCAAACCGGTTCGCGGCGATTTTATTATGTTATTTAATACATTCAGTTTTGCGGTATATTCTCTGCTGCAAGCCAAACGCCCGAAAGAAATTTCACAGATATCCATGTTATCTCTGACGGCGGTGGTCGGGGTTATTATCATCCTGCCGCTGATGCTGGCTACCGTTCCGCCTGCCCGCCTTCACAGCCTGACCGGTGAGGAAATCGGGGTGATGATTTATTTGGGAATTTTTAACTCTACCCTCTCCTATTTATGTTGGAACAGCGCTCTGGCCCGTATCGGCAACGTCAAAACCAGCATTATCTATTATTTGCTGCCGTTGTTCAGCGGGATTGAGGCTTATTTTCTGCTCGGGCAAAAGTTTTATCCTGCGGAACTGACCGGCGGGATTTTAGTAATCGGCGGAATTGCCCTGGTTACGCTGGGCGGCAAAATAAAAAAAGCCCGGAGTTAATCTCGGAGCTTTTTTAACATTAACACATCATTGGGATAAAGTGTGTAGACATTGTAAACAATCCGGTCGCCGACTTTTAATTCGGCACTGACTTTGGATTTGCTGACCACCAATAATTCACCGTGTTCATCCTCAATGCAATAACAGGGAATCGGCAAAAGCGGAATTGTCTGAATAAATTCCATACTGAAAAGGTCGATGATGTCGGTTTCAATCGGATCCGAAGCAATCAGGCCTCGGGAAGTTTTTGCCTCTGCGCCGTCGGTTTCTTCGGGACGTTCAAAATCAACACCGTTGACTTTGCGAATCTCGCAGGCGCAGTAAGGGCTGATTTCAATATCGATTTTATCCCCTTCGTGCAAATCCACCCCAAGTTTCCAACGGACAAGATACAGGTTTCTGCCGTCTTCCACCCGCAGAACATAAGTGCTGTAGCCTTTGTAGCTCGGCAGTTTTACATCATACAGGCGTTTAATCAAAACGGTTTCGCTTTTGTCATGCTCGTCTTCGGATTCGTCAGATTTGCCGCAAGAGGCAAATAAACACAGCAGGCAGCCGAAAATAATAATTTTTTTCATAACAAGGTTTTTAATTTAACAATAATTTTTTTCTGTCGTCAAAATACAGGAGTGCGGAATAATTGTCAAAAATAAAAAGCTTGCCAAATAAAATAAGACGTGTATAGTTCGTTTCAGAGATTCTGGTAGCTCTTCTTATTTGTAGATTTCCCATCGATAGATTTGTTTAGAGTTAGCACCGTTAAAACGGTGTTTAGATTTCTGCGTGTAAACAAATTTATTGAAAGAAACAAAATGTTAAATTTTGAAGAAATGGGCTTGCCCGAAAATATTATCCATACCCTTAAACATATCAATTTTACTGCTCCGACTCCGATTCAGGAACAGGCGATTCCGGTGGCTTTGAACGGCCATGATATTTTGGGATCGGCTCAGACCGGCACGGGAAAAACCGCGGCTTTTGCCATACCGCTGGCAACCCATTTAATTAAAAACCCCGAAAGCTCGGCACTGATTTTGCTGCCGACCCGCGAACTGGCGCAGCAGGTAATAAAAGCGACCGCAGATATTATCGGCAAAAGCAGCAAAATAAAGACGGCCCTGCTCATCGGCGGCGATTCAATGCCCAAACAACTCCAGCAGTTGCGAAATCATGTCCGCATTATTGTCGGGACGCCGGGGCGGATTAACGACCACCTTAAACGCGGCAGTCTCAAACTCGATAAAACCGACTTTCTGGTTCTTGATGAAACTGACCGCATGCTGGACATGGGATTCGGCATTCAACTCAATGAAATTGCCTCCCATCTGCCGAAAAAACGTCAGACATTGATGTTTTCGGCCACCCTGCCCGATAATATCGTTACGCTGTCACGCAAATATCTGATGCAGCCGGTCAGAATTGCCGTTGGATCATTAAACACACCGATCGACAAGATTAAACAGGAGCTGATTAAAACCAATGACGCACTTAAATACGGCGAACTCCTTAGCCAGCTGAAAAATTATGAAGGTTCGGTTCTGGTTTTTGTCAAAACCAAATTCGGCGCCGAACGTTTGGCCGGCAAGCTGAGCAAAGCCGATTTTGACGCCGAAGCTATTCACGGCGACCTGCGGCAAAACCGCCGCGAAAAGGTTATTCAGAATTTTCGTCAGCAAAAATACCGGATTCTGGTGGCAACGGATATTGCCGCCCGCGGATTGGATATTCCGCATATCCAATGCGTCATTAATTATGATCTGCCGCAATGTCCGGAGGATTACATTCACCGTATCGGCCGTACAGCGCGTGCCGGAGCCGAAGGAACCGCCGTCAATCTGTTGACTCCTAAAGATAATTCACAGTGGAAAGCCATTTATAAGCTGATAAATCCGGGCGCAAAAAACAAAACAATGCCTGATATCTCCGAAACGGTCGTTTCTGCCGAACCGCTAAACAATAAACC
>CALXTG010000203.1 GCA_944391355.1 uncultured Alphaproteobacteria bacterium | reverse complement strand
ATATTGCTTTTGTCGGCCGACAACACTTTTTTGAAAAAAGAAATGGCCCGCTCATACTGTTTCAGTTTTTGCAGCGTAACCGCCACGCTGAGCAGGGTCTGAACATGTTTATTGTCAATCTTCATCGCCTGTTCCAAAACATCCAGGGCTTCCTTATAGGCAAACATATGCTGCAGAGCAATTGCTTTACCGTTCAGAGCTTCCAGCGAGGTCGGATCAATGGCAAAGGCTTCATCAAAACAAACAATCGCATCTTTGTACAATCCGCGCATACTCAAAGTAACGCCCTTATTGTTAAGGACTTCGACCGACTGCGGATTCAATTCCAAAGCTTTATCAAAAAATTCTACCGCCTCGGTGTAACGGCTCATTTTTTGAAAAGCGAAACCTTTACTGTTTAATGCTTTCCAGGATTTCGGCTGCTCGGCGATCGCCGCGTCAAACTGTTCGACAGCTTCTTTGTACATCCCCTGGTCGAGCATTTCTTGCCCTCTTTTATAGGCACTGTTTTCATTTGATTTAACCATGTTCATTCTCTTTTCAAATTATAGTTACAAAATAATTCATGGTTGAAATTACCACTCTTGACGCCAATTGTCAAGATTCTCATATATTTTTAGCCGATTTTTAACTGTTTATACAGTTCAATATCCGTCCGCACCTCAATATAATTACATAAGAATTTATGACAAAAATCTTTAATTTCACTTCTCTGCGCCGCGAAATAACTGCGATAAGCCTCCTGAAAGGCTTGCGGCCGCGAATCGAAAACCAAATCATCCCCGCGGTTCTCAATCATATATTCCCCGGCCCGGGGCGCCACTTCTTCCAAAACATCGAAGACATTAATAAAATAGACTCGGGCTCTGCGGGCCAAAGCCGCCATTGCCCGTTTTTGCGCGTCATCCATATTGATAAAATCACTAATGACAAAAACCGTCGCATAACTTTTCAGCGACTTCTGCAGCAATTGTACGGCCTTAGCCGCCGGCAGCGTTTCTTCACTCGGCTGCCGCAAACTGTTCTGCGAAATCTCGGCTATTTTTTTGAAAATAGCCAACAAACTGTTTTTATGATTCTGCGGCTTAAAAATATAGCTTTCCCGGCCGTCAAAAATAATACAGCCGAAACGGTCTTTGTTTTCGAGACTCAGCCAGCCCAGCAACGCCGCAATTTTGGCCGCCGCCACCGATTTTAACTCTTTGCGGGTTCCGAACCGCATGGCCGGCGACAAATCCAGCAGCACATAAATTTCGCGATCCTTTTCTTCGGCATATAACTTGGTATAAGGATTAAGCTTGCGCGCGGTCACCCGCCAGTCAATATCCCGAACATCATCACCGAAATTATAAGCGCGGATTTCCTCAAACTCCATGCCCCGCCCTTTAAAGGCCGATTTGACATCTCCGGCCTGCCGCGAAGTTGTCAGACGGGTATTCAGACCGCGGATATAAGCGGCGTTTTTCCGCTCGGCAATCAATTCGTCAATGGTTACAAATAAACCGTTGCCGCTCTTTACTGCCGGCGGCTTTTTAAAAATGCGCGCTTTTATTTTCTCTAAAGTAACCATGTCTTATCTCGATTCAAAAAATACCCCAAAAAAACTTGAAGAACGAGGCGAGTAGAGTAATTTCCAGCGGCGAAAAAATTTTAGCGTACAAAGAAGTACGTGAATTTTTGAGACCGCGTAAAATTGCTCTAATCACCCGTTATGCAAGTTTTCATCATGGCAAAGGAACGGTGGACAACAAGCGCGATATAACCTCATCCGTCGTCACGCCTTCCGCCTGGGCCTCAAAAGTCAAAATAATACGATGACGCAGAATATCAAAAATCACTTCATGAATATCCTCGGGCGTCACAAAATCGCGGCCTTCCAGCCAGGCATTGATTTTAGCGCAGCGGTCGAGCGCGATTGTCGCTCGCGGGCTGGCGCCGTATTGAACCTGGCCGGCCAGTTGGTTGTCATAACGTTCGGGATTGCGGGTCGCGACAATCAGCTGAACCAGATATTCTTCAATTGCCTCGCTGGTATGCACGCCGAGAACCTCTCTGCGCGCGGCCAGAATATCGTCAATCTGCAGCTTGGCAAACTGCTCCTGCGCGGTCTGCGCCACTTCGCCCCGCACCAGATTAAGAATCCTGCGTTCGGCAACCGCATCGGGCTGGTCGATTTTAATAAACATCAGAAAACGGTCGAGCTGCGCTTCCGGCAGATTATAGGTTCCTTCATGTTCAATCGGGTTCTGCGTTGCCATTACCATAAAAAGCTCGGGCAGCAGATAGCGTTTGCCGCCGACGCTGACCTGGCGCTCGGCCATCGCTTCCAGCAGAGCCGACTGCACTTTGGCCGGAGCGCGGTTGATTTCGTCAGCCAAAACCAGATTGGCAAAAACCGGGCCTTTGCGGAATTCAAATTCGCCTTTTTGCGCCACATAAATTTCACTGCCGGTAATATCCGACGGCAGCAGATCCGGCGTAAACTGGATACGGTTGTATTTAGCGGTAATGCATTCGGCCAGGGTTTTAATTGCCTTGGTTTTGGCCAGCCCCGGCGCGCCTTCGACCAGGGCATGACCGTCGGCCAGCATTGTAATCAACAGTTTTTTGATTAAATCTTCCTGACCGATGATTTTAGAATCCAGAAAATTTTTCAATCCGATAATTTTATCTTTTATTTCCGACATCAGACACCTCTGCTCCTTAGGCTATACGGTTTAAAAAAGTATGATATTCATCCAGCACGACCCGCTTCATTGTGTCATTGCCGAGAAAATCGAACAGATCAATCGAACGTCTATAATGCAGCTTGGCCCGGTCATAATCGCCCTGCTCTTTATCAAAAGCTTCTACCCGCGCCAGATAAAGCAATGCCTCGGCCTCGGCAAAATGATGCGCAACGCGGCCGTAAAGATAGACTGATTTCATCAAAGCTTTGCGGGCATTGGCAATATCTCTGATAATATAACGCAAGCAGCCGATTGCCGACAAAGCGCTGGCCTCGCCGAGCAGATCGCCGTTTTCGCGATAAAGCGTCCGGCACTTTTCCAAAACATCATGCGCTTCCTCATAGTTCTTTTTCTTCATTTCGATTCGCGCAATCGCCCGCAGCGTCGAGGCTTCTTTCAGGCCGATTCCGTCCCGGCGGAACAACTCCGCAGCCTTGCGATAAGCTTTCAAAGCTTCGTCTTCCTGATTGCGCACCATAAAAATATAAGCTTCCTGGTCATAAGCATCGCCGAGCAGATCATGATTATCAATCGCTGCCAGAACTTCCTGCGCTTTTTTAACCGTCGACAAAGCCTTGGCGGTATCGCCGCCGTCCGCATATCCCTTTGAAAGTTTGATTAAAATATCCCCGTAAGTATTTTGCGCATAATCTTTGTCCTTAACCAATTCGGCAGCTGCGGACAAAACCTCTTCGGCCCGGTCGAAATTGTCCAGACTCAGCTCCAGCTCGCCGAGACGCGTCAAAGCAAAAGCTTCGCCTTCCGCGTCGTCATTTTTGTTATAAAGACCGGCCGATTCCTGATATTTCAACGCCGCTTCCTCATATTTTCCGGCTTTCCAAAAATCATCGCCTTCCTGAAAAACGCGTGACGCTTCGGTAACAAATTTTCCTTGACTGGTTCTGGGCATATTTAAAAACTCCTTTGCAAAAGACTATTAATATTATATATATGGCGTAAGCAGAAAAAAAACAAGAAGTATTAAAAATGGATGAAATATTTGATTTAGAAGAACCGCAGACTTATGACAATATCAGCAAACTGGCTCCGGCATTTCCCTGGCTGGAAATGCTCAACCCCGAGCAGCGTCTGGCGGTCGAAACCACCGAAGGCCCGGTTTTGGTCTTATCCGGCGCCGGTACCGGTAAAACCAAAGTTCTGACCACCCGCTTGGCTTATATTCTGGCTCAGCGGAAAGCCAACCCGTGGAACTGTCTGGTCGTAACTTTTACCAACCGCGCCGCCCGTGAAATGAAAGAACGCGTTCAGGGCTTAATCGGCGATATGGCGTCTTCAGTCTGGCTCGGCACTTTTCACGGCGTCTGTGTTAAAATCCTTCAACGCCACGCCGAATTGGTCGGCCTGCGCAACAATTTTACGATTCTCGGCGAAGACGACCAAAAACGCCTGATTAAACAGCTGCTCGAGGCCGAAGGCATTGATGTCAAAAAATATCCGCCACAGGCTATCCTCGACAAAATCAGCCGCTGGAAAGACAAAGGCATTACCGTCGATAAAATCGGCACCGATTTTAAGGAAAACGTCGTCACCCATATTTACAAACTTTACCAACAGCGCCTGATTGAACTGAACTGCGTTGATTTCGGCGACATCATTCTTTATTCTCTGAATATCCTGCTTTCGCACCCCGATGTTCTCGAAACTTACCAGGAACGTTTCAAATATATCATGGTCGATGAGTACCAAGACACCAATGTCACCCAATATCTGCTGATCCGGCTGCTTTCGCAGAAATCCCGCAATCTTTGCTGTGTCGGCGATGATGACCAGTCAATTTACTCTTGGCGCGGCGCGGAAATTGAAAATATTCTGCGCTTCGGAAAAGATTTCACCGACGCCAAAACCATCAGGCTTGAACGCAACTACCGTTCTACCGCCAATATCCTGAGCGCTGCTTCCAGCCTGATCAGCCACAATCAGGGACGTCTCGGCAAAATGCTGAAAGTTGCCGAAAACAGCCCCGCTCAGCAATGCGAAAACAGCAAAATCCAGGTTGTCAGCACTTACAGCGGCGAAGAAGAAGCCAAATTCGTAACCGAACAGATTGAAGATTTGCGCCGCAGCGGCTATGACTATTCACAAATGGCGGTTCTGGTACGCACCGCTTTCCAAACCCGTGAATTTGAAGAAAAATTTATCGCCGAGGCGATTCCCTATCAGGTTATCGGCGGGCCCAAATTCTATGAACGCGCCGAAATCCGCGACGCACTCGCCTATTTCCGGGTAGTTCTTCAACCGCATGACGACCTGGCTTTGGAAAGAATCATCAACAAGCCTGCCCGCGGCATCGGCGCCAAATCGATTGAAAAATTCCAAAACGAAGCCCGTACCCATCATCTGTCAATGTATATGGCAATTGAAAAAATGCTGGCCGAAGGCGCCGTCAGCGGCAAGTCCCAAACTGCTTTGAGCGAACTGATGAAACAATTCGGCGAATGGCGGCAAATGCTGAATGTCCTGCCGCCCGACGAACTGGCATCGCAAATCCTTGAAGACTGCGGCTATTTTGATATGCTCAAAAACGATAAATCCGTTGAAGCGCCGGGACGCATTGAAAACCTGAAAGAATTAATCGGCGTATTGGGCGATGAGGCAAAATATCCGACTCTGGCCGCTTTCATGGAACATGTCAGCCTGGTCATGGATAAAGATGATGTTCTTGACAGCAACAAAGTTATGCTGATCACGCTGCATTCCGCCAAAGGTCTGGAATTTGACGTTGTCTTTCTGCCCGGCTGGGAAGAAGGCCTGTTTCCGCACCAGCGCAGCCTGGATGAAAACGGCAGCGAAGCTCTGGAAGAAGAGCGGCGGCTGGCTTACGTCGCCATCACCCGCGCCAAGAAAAAGCTCTATATTCTGACCGCCCTGAACCGCAGAGTCTACGGACAATGGCAAAATAATCTGCCCTCGCGTTTTATCAATGAACTGCCGCCCGCCAATATAGAAATCTGCAACCAGGCGGCCCGCTATTTTAACTCTGATTATCCCTCTTCTTCCGGAAGCGGCAGTTTCTGGGTCAAAAAGAAACCGCAGGTTCGCGAATATAAAGACAGCGACCGTTTCACTTATACCCGCGAATACGACAATGATTATGACGGCGGCGATGACTGGAGCGGCAGCATCTATCAGGCCAAACAGACAGCCAAAAATGCCGGCAGCACGACCCCGGCCGGAACCAGAGTTTATCATCAGACTTTCGGCTACGGCAAAGTTTTATCTGTTGACGGCAACAAACTGGAAATCTTTTTCGAAAATTACGGCCACAAAAAGCTGATGAAAGATTATGTGCAAAAAGTAAGCTGAAAAAATCCGGTCTTAAGACCGGATTTTTTTACTTCTTCATTTTTTCTTTAACCTCATCAACCTTTTCCGCCGCTTTCTTCACAACCTGGCTGTTTTGCAGATTCTCCTTAACCTTTTCAGCCTGATCTGCCGCCTTGTTAATCAGATAATTTTTACGGATTGCTTTCCAGCTCGGAATCCAACGCGGCACGTCATTTTTATATTCGACAAATTTACCGCCGTATTTCAAGGCCATTTGCGGTTCTTCATATTTAGGAACCATAATCAGTCCGGCAATGAAAAACACCGCAAAATAAATCAGAATAAAATAAGATTCAAAATACAGCGCTTCCCCGAGCAAAATCGCAAAGGCACCGATCATCATCGGATTGCGGACAAAACGGTAAGGGCCGTCCGTAACCAGATTGGCCGGCGGATCCATCGGCAGCGGCGTTCCCTGCCCTTTGACAATCAACAGCCGCGCTGCCCAGACCAGCAGCGCCAAGCCGCCCCAAAACAACAGAATTGACAGCAGCAGAACCGGCCCCGAAGCGGTATAAGGCCAACCGCGGTTTTCCCACAAAACCAGCAGCAGCGGAATATAAAGCAGAACACTGCCCGGCACCAGCAAAATTAACTTCAACAGTTTTTTATTATCCATATTTCACTCCTTCTCCCTTTCTATATAAATCCGAAACAGCAATTGACAAGGGTATCGATATCTTTATACTTAAAGAAATATGGAGATAAATTATGGAAAAAATCGTTAAAGTCGGTGTCGGTCTGTACATTTTTAATTCACACCATGAACTTCTGCTCGGACTTCGCAAAAGCAAACACGGCAGAGGGACCTGGTGCCCGCCCGGCGGTCATGTGGAATACGGCGAAAACAACGCTCAGGCAGCCGTAAGGGAAACATTTGAAGAAACCGGCATGAAAATCAATCCCGAGAACGTCAAAATTGCCGGCGTAACTAATGACTTTTTTCCGGAAAGCGGCAAACACTATATAACCTTAAATCTTACTGTCTGCGGCTGCGAACAAACCCCGCGCATTATGGAACCCGAAAAATGTGCCGAATGGCGATGGTTCAACATCAACGAATTGCCGGAAGAACTTTTCTTACCGGTCAAAAATTTCCTGGCCGAACATAAACTGAGCAAACTACTTTAACTTATCAGCCCAAGCCTGCGGTTTGAATCCCGCCAGCACAAAGCCAGCCCCGATAACCAACGGCCGTTTTACCAGCATTCCGTCTGTTGCCAGCAGGGCAAATTTTTCCTCATCCGTCATTGTCGGGAGTTTTTCTTTCAGCTTCAGCGCCTTATAACGCAGCCCGCTGGTATTAAACAGGCCTTTCAGCTCAATTCCGCTCATTTTCTGCCAGCTTTTTAATTCTTCCGCAGTCGGATTTTGCTCGACAATATGCCGTCCCTGATAAGCAATCTGATTTTCATCAAGCCATTGCTGGGCTTTTTGGCAAGTTGAACATTTCGGATAATATAAAAACAACATCTTTTGCCGTCCTCCCGGTTAAAAAATTGAGTATAAATCAGAATATTCCAAAGAAACCCCGATCATCAGATTGCTGCCGGCGACATCTGCTTCGCGCGACTGAGCCCGGCGGTAAGCGACAACCGGACCGAAACTGAGCTTATCAAAAAGCTGAACTTTCATCCGGGCGCTGACATTAAGATCATAGCGGAAGTCCGTCCCCTGATAACGGCTGTATGTCAGATAATCGCGATAATAGCCCTCAGTCTCAAAAGTAACGCCCTCACGCAGAGGATATTCGGCGCGGATACCGACCTCAAACGCTGTCTTCGTATTATCGGGACTGTAGGTAAAATCCTCTTCTACCACGGCCGCCGCATATAAATCTTTAATATAAGTCCCGTTAAAAAGCTTGATACCGCTTTTCAAGCGGACAATCTGGGTCTTGGGCGCATCATTATTGGCCGTAAACTCCGTCTGGTAACCAAGGCTGGCAAAAGGCCCGACATCAGCATCGGCATAACGCCAAATTTTGCGCGAATAATCGGAGGTGAACAAAATTTCATCATTATTTTCACTGGAAGTTTTCCTGCCCTCCGCCGGTTTCAAAGTCGTCTTGCCGTAGTTCATGAACAAACGGTTATTCCACTGCGAAGTCGGATTATTATATTCAAGAATAAAATCCAGCACCCCTTTGTACACGGTCTGGCTGTCCGAATTCAGAGCCGATACCGGCGAATTCTGATATTCTTTGGCATTGCTGACATCAGTGCTGGAAATCTCCACAGCAACCCTTTTTAGATTCGCTTTCAAAGAGCTGGCGGCGATATCCCCCTCGGCGGCCTGTACGCCCGCACTCCACAACAACAGCGCCGCAACGGCCGCAGACTTTCTGATCATAATTTTTCCTTTGCATCTTAAAACCAATTGTTTAACCTCTATCTTAGTTTCGCCGAAAATACAACCCCGTTCTGAGGAAAGACTGATAAATTTTTTTGACTTTCCCTGCCGGCAGACTATACTGCAATAAATTGTTTTAACAGAGGCCTCTATGTCCGCGCAAAAAATTTATTTGAATACCGTCCAGCTCAAAGCCGAATTGGATCGTTGCCTGAACTGCAAAAACCAACCCTGCATGAACGCCTGCCCGGTTAACTGCAATCCGCAGGAATTTATCAATCAGGCCAAACAGGGAAACTACACCGACGCCGTCCGCACCATCGGGCGCAATAACCCGCTCGGCCAAACCTGCGGCCTGATCTGCCCCGACAAATTCTGCATGGCGGCCTGCACCCGCAGCAAAATTGACTTTGCGGTCAATATTCCCAAAGTTCAGGCAACCATTCTCGAAAAGTACCGCCGTCCGGAAGACAAGCCTTTTTGTCCGGCCTACAATGGTACCGATATTGCCGTCATCGGCGCCGGCCCGGCAGGCATGGCGGCGGCAGCGGTATTGAGCCGTCTCGGATACAAAATTACAATTTACGAAGCGTCATCCCGCATCGGCGGCGCCCTGAACATGATTCCCGAAGAGCGCCTGCCCCGCGAAACCATTGTGAAAGACTGGGAAACAATTGCCGATGAGCGTCTGATCGAATTGCGCCTTAACAACCCGGTCGCAGATCCCGGCTATTTGCTGCGCGAATACGCAGGCATCATTATTGCCGCCGGAGAGCCGAACTGCACCAATTTAGGCATTCCCGGCGAAGAAAACTGCCTCTGTTATATGGATTATCTGCAAAATCCCGAAAAATATAAAACCGCGGGACGAGTCGCCGTCATCGGCGGCGGCTGTGTGGCGGCCGACTGTGCCTTTACCGCAAAGAACAACGGCGCCGAACAGGTTGAAATGTTTGTCCGCCGACGGCTGGCCGACATGCGTGTAACCCGCCGCGAATATCTTGACCTGCTCAATAAAGAAATCGACATCACCGCCCTGAGCAGCCCCGAACGCGCCGAGAAAAAAAACGGAACTGTTTCTCTCTTTGTCCGCCGCAACCGCTTTAACGGCGATAAATTAGAGGCCATTCCCGGTTCAACCGTTGAAATTCCCGGTTTTTCACTCGTTGTCAAAGCCGTAGGCAGTTACGCCGGCCCGCTGCTTGAAAACAGCCGCATAATTTATGCCGGAGACTGCAAACACGGCGGCTCGACAATCGTCGAAGCCATTGCCTCCGGACGTTCCGCCGCTTTTATCATGAATGAACGCCTGATGGCGGCGGCTGCCTGACCCGCTCTTGTCGTTTGAAAGCTTCATGATTAAATAATATAAAAACAATACTTGACAATTTGCATATATAGAGAATACAATACATATAAAAAATAAGATATATCATGGAGAATTATATATGAAACTTCTGACAACATTATTGGCACTGCTCTTTCTCCCCTTTGGTTCGGCGCAAGCGAATCCGGCGTGTGCGGTTTGTACGATAGCGGTAGGAGCCTCTTTGGAGATAGCAAGACATTTCGGCGTAGATGACAGCGTTATCGGGGTTTGGGCAGGCGCTTTTCTGGCATTGATAGGATTTTGGACGATTAAATGGTTTGATAAAAAAGGCTGGAATTTTAAAG
>CALXTG010000202.1 GCA_944391355.1 uncultured Alphaproteobacteria bacterium | reverse complement strand
ATTAAGCAGGCCTTGTGTTCCATGCTCGTCAAATAATGTCGTTTGTGTCATCACTGAGGATTATTGCCGCTATTTCGGAGGAGATTTGGTCGGTGATGTTTGTGATTTTAACGGGGTTATATTTAATAGGGACAAATGTTTAGAATCCGGTGCCCGGTGGTCAGAAGATGAGCAACGATGTGATTTTTCGGCAAAATGTCCCTATCAGCGGAAGCGAGGGGCTGTATAAAATGTTTTAGTTAAGACGTTTCTTGCGCCGCTATTGTATCGAAAACTCCCTTAATTCTTGAATGTCGTTTATGTATATGATATTTATTTATTAAATAAACAGAGAGAATGGTGATGAATAAAATTATATCCGAAGTTAAGGGAGCAGTCATATTTACAATTTTTTTCGTTGTTATGTTTGTTATGATATGGCCTTTTTTTAGATATTTTTCTTCGGATTCATGTTTAGAAGATAATGTTTGCGAGAAGGGGCGAAAGTTAGAATATTGCTGGCCCTGCGGGGAAGCTTGTGAAGTGACGGAGGATTATTGCAGAACTTACGGGGGCTTTTGGAGCGGCGAGGCCTGTAAAATGGATCGGGCAAATTTTAATCAAAAAATCTGTGTCGAGGCCGGCGGTCAGTGGTCAGAAGATGAACAACGATGTGATTTTTCGGCCAAATGTCCCTATCGGCGGAAGCGAGGGGCTGTATAAAATGTTTTAGTTGAGGCGTTCGGAAAACCGGACGCTTTTTTGTTAACGTTGCCGTCCGGTTTCGGGCGGTTTTTTTATTTAAGGAGAAAAATAATGAGTGAAGGAATTGATTATATTTTGGAGCAGGTGATCCCGGATATTATGGGTCCTCTTCCAGTTGGAGGTCAACAATTTAGTAAAGCTGTTGGGTTTACTGGTAACACTATACAGAAAGATTTATATGGAAATATTTCAAGATTGCCCAAAGTACAAAATTTTCGTGACAATTCATTATCATTGGTAAATAATACACAGCGTTTTTTTGATGTGGGAAAATTTTATCGCGATAGTAAAAATCTGTATAATCAGCTTAAGGAGGCTAAGGCAACTAATTATAATTTTTCTTCCAGAAATCCTAGTCCGTATGCACAAAATATATCAAAAGATAATCATTATTTGGTAAATTTATATGATTGGGTTAAAGAAGCCTCACGGGTAGGAAAACTTAATATTAAAGATGATAATACGCATCAATATATGGGATGTCTTGCAGGGAAGGCTGGAGATGCCATGGCATTAACAATGAAAGCTGTTGGTTTTCTAAAGGAGTTAACGGAAAATACATATAAACCTTTTTTCCCAAAAAGATATGGTTCTAAAATGGAAATTTATGCGGATGGATATAAAGATTCTCTGAATAATTTAAAAGGATTGGAATATGCACAAAGTGTTTTAGGAGCTGATTGTAATCAATTGCTGTTTAAAAAGCTTCCATGATGATGTATTTTGTCGTATTCTGTTTTAAGTAAAATCTTGTGAGAGGAAGGGTTATGGTCAAAATTCTGAAAACATTATTGTTTGCGTTTTTGGGAGCAGGAGTTGCTTATATTGTTGTCGGATTAGTGGCGCTTAGTTCTTTTGATTCATGTAAAGAGAACTATATCTGTGCGGATGGGCAAAGGATTACCTGGTGTCCGCCATGTAGTTCTGAGTGTATTATCACTTACGAGTATTGTCAAAAAAGTGGAGGAAGATGGCAAGATGGTTTTTGTCATTTGAATCCAATATATTTTTTTGAAGAAAAATGTGTTGCGGCAGGTGGAATATGGAGAGAAGAAAATTTGCTGGGAGCTAATTGTGATTTTAGACAATGTTCGCTTGATGAGGAAATGTTGAAGTCTTCTCGTGGAGATTAAGCAAAAAATGTTGAAATATCAAATGTTTTAGTTGAGGCGTTCGGGAAACCGGACGCTTTTTTGTTAACGCTGCCGTCCGGTTTCGGGCGGTTTTTTTATTTAAGGAGAAAAATAATGCAGGTAATTAACCGAACAACCAAAGCGGTTTTTAATCTTGATCCGCAGCAGGCGGAGACACTGATTGAGAATTTTGATTTTATTGAAAACAAAAATCATCAGGAAGCGGCGAAAAAAACAACCGCAGTGCTTGATCCCGGGGAAATGAAAATTCTCGGTCTGGAAACTGCGCTTCCGGTAAAAAAGAAAACCGGCGCCGTCAAAAGCAGAAAGGGAGAAAAGAAATGAAGACTTTTTATGAGATTATCAAACAGGTTTCCAATATGCGCTGGTCGATTGATGATCCGGAACCGACCTCTTTTGCCGAAGTGCAGATGAATTTGAAACAGGCGGTGCAGCAGGCGCATTCTTATATTTGGGGACGTGATGATTTTCCCTTTAAGCGGATGACAGAGACGGTGGTTCTGCCTGAAGGCGAAGACAGTCTTGAAGCGCCGAAAGGAAATATCATCAATATTATGCTGCAGGATGCCGACAATTATCTTGAGTATGCGGAAATGACGGATTTTCTCAAAGATGTCCGCGGGGTGCCCGAAAAATACTGGGTCGAATCAAGTCCGGAAGGCAATGTTTTGAAATTTTATCCGCGAGCCGATAAAAGTTATTATGTGCAGGAACGTTATGATACTTTGTATAAGGCGCGTGATAAAAGCGGCGGTCTGATTTACAATCTGGAAAATGCCGATGATGTTTTGAATATTCCGCCCGAATATGAGGAAACTTATATTGCCGCGCTCAAACCGATGGCGATTTATTATCTGATTTCCGATACGACGGATGAAAATTTTCAGCCGTATTGGCAGCAGTTTGAGCAGCAATATGCTAATCTGAAAAATCTGACCGGACGTAAAATTAATACAAGGTTTGTTATGTGATGGTAGCTTCAATTAATCTGTTTATTGATAAATTCCGTGGGATTCGCGCCGTTAACCCGTTGGTTGACGTGGTGCAGACGGGGGTGATGTCGGCTTTGTCCTGCAGCAATGTCGAATTGAAATATTCCCGTAACGGCAACAATGTCGGAATTTATACCATGAAAGGCAACCGTGAGATTGCCGAACTGCTGCCGGCCAAGGAAATTTGCGGTATTTGGGAATCCGTGCAGCAGGGTGTTCGGCATAATTTTGTTTATGCCACCGATGAGGAAGGCGGTTATCTTTATGAGTATAAGACGGCTACGCAGAGTTTTGAACTGTTGCGCAGCGGTCTCAGCAAAACAAAAGTCTGCAACGGCAAGA
>CALXTG010000201.1 GCA_944391355.1 uncultured Alphaproteobacteria bacterium | reverse complement strand
TCGGTTTGACCAAATGTACGACAATACGCGGCGTCATGATGTCTTTGACCCGGATTTGGTAAAGATTAACGACATTGCAGATGACGCGGTATTTGTTATCGTCAAGAACCTGGCAGGCATTGCCCATTTTGGCCAAAGCCTTGATTTCGTCGCGAATGCTGGAAGTTTCGTCAACTTTATTGAACCAGTTGGTAATGAAGCGGGATAAATATAAAAACGGTTTTAACGTCCATATCATGATTTTAAGGGTAATAACCATCGACGGAATAAGTTGTTTCCAATATCTGGCGCCGATGGATTTGGGCAGGATTTCCGACAATACCAGAATTGCCAGAGTCATAATACCTGAAGCCAGTCCGAGGTAGGCCTGCCCGTACATCGCCGCAACCTGAGCGCCGACGCCGGCGGCTCCGACTGTGTGCGCAACGGTGTTCAGAGTCAAAATCGCTGCCAAAGGCTCGTCGATATTCGATTTAAGACGGGAGATTTCACGAAAAAGTTTGGGATTTTTTTCTTCCAGCTGGGCAATGTAGCTGGGAATGATAGATAATAACGCCGCTTCCATTACCGAACATAAAAAAGAAATGCCGATAGCGGTTGCCGCAAAAAATATTAAAAGAGCCATAACTGCTGTCTAAAACCTTCTGCTGTTAATCCTGTCTTCAGTATAACAAAACTTTGTAAAAATAAAAAGATATAAATACAGCCTCTTGAAAACAATTAAGATTGTTCTAAAATAAAAACGAAAAGGAAAAGAATATGGCTAAATTTGCTCTGGTTACGGATTTTGACGGCACAATCAGCGACGATGATTTTTTCTGGCACGTTGCCGATCGTTACTTTGATGCCGAAGCGCTTAAACCTTGGTCGGAATATCTGGCCGGCCGTATGAATCATATTGATGCGCTGAACGCTATTTTTGCCCGTATTCATGTTCCCGAAGAGGAGCTGCTGGCTTTTATAGATACCATACATCTGGATGCCTCTTTCACCAAGCTGCTGGATATCTGCCGAAAAAAAGAGATTCCGGTTGCTGTTGTCAGCGCCGGCTGTGATTATTATATTCAACGTCTGATCGGTAAGAAAATTTCCGAATATAATATCCGGCTGATTACCAATCACGGAATATATAATCGGCAGGACGGACTGAAAATGATACCGCCTTACGACAGTACCTATTATGATAAGGCCGTCGGCATTTCCAAAGCTGCGGTTGTCAGGGAACTGCAAAAGCAGGGCTATGAGGTCATTTATGCCGGTGACGGTCCGCCCGATGTTGAGCCGGCCAAAATCGCCGATGTCGTTTTTGCCAAAAAGACTTTGCTGGAACGCTGCCGGGAATTGGGAATTAAAACTCATAAATTTGACAGTTTTCAGGATATTGTTCATTATCTGGAGGATTTATAAATGCCTTATGCCACTTATATCAACAAACAGATCAACATTCCCTATCTGCTGAAAATCGGCTACGGCAAAACCGCCAAGGTCGGAAAATATCTGATTGACAAGGACTTGCCGAACATTGCTCTGTTTTTTGGCGAAGGTATAGAAACCATGCTCGGCGAAACTTTGTATAAAGGTTTTGCGGAGCAGGGGATTAAGATTATTCATAAACAAGTCGTCACCGATATTAATATTGAAGAAATTAATCAGGTCGCCTTTTCTCTGCCGCCTGAGACCGGCGCCCTGGTCGGTATCGGCGGCGGCAAAGCGCTTGATTATGCCAAATATGCGGCTAATCTGCTGCGGCTGCCTTATATCAGCATGCCGACCTCCACGTCGAATGACGGTTTCTGCAGTCCGACTTCTTCGCTGTTGGTCGGCGGTAAAAGAACAACCGTCAAGTCGGCCATTCCTTTTGGCGTTGTTGTTGATTTAGACATTATCAAAGGCGCGCCGAAAATCTGTTTTTATTCCGGTCTGGGCGACATGATTTCCAAAGTAACGGCTCTGGTCGACTGGAAAGAAGCCGCTTTAAGGGGGCAGGCGCGTTATAATGATTTTGCTTCGATGATGAGCTATAATTCGTTGGATCTGTTGTTCCTTAAACACAGCGCCGATATTGAAGCGCCTGAGTTTCAGCGCAGTCTGACCAATTCGCTGTTGACCAGCGGTATTGCCATGGAAATTGCCGGAACCTCACGCCCGGCCAGCGGTTCGGAACATCTGATTTCCCATGCTCTCGATAAAATTTCTCAAAAGCCGAAAATGCATGGTTTGCAGGTCGGGGTTGCCACTTATCTCTGTGCCTTGCTGCAAAATAATAATGAAACGGAAGGCGTCAAAAATTTTCTGACGACTACCGGCTTTTTTGATTTTGTAAAACAGGATCCCTTTACAAAGGATGAATTTATCAAAGCCTTGGAAATTGCCCCGACGATCAAAAACAATTATTATACGGTTTTGTCGGAACCAGACAGTTTTGACCGTGCCGTTTTATTGGTTGAAAAAAATAAAATCCTGCGGGAGCTGATAAAATAATCAGTACTTAAAACAGGCGCAATACCGCCTGAGAGGCCTGAGAAGCAAGTGAGAGGGAATTGACGGCCAGCTGCTGAGAGGTTTGCAAAGCCAGCATATTGGCAGATTCCTGGTTCATATCGGCGAGCGTTAACTTGTCAGCGCCTTCTTCCAGCACATTTATCAAATTCTCGGTGAAATCCTGTCTGGTTGTAACAATCGAATAATAGTTACCAAACTCCGACGCAAAAGAGCGCAGGGTATTAATTGCTTCTTCCAGTTCGGAAACAGATTTTTCAATATCGGAGAGCTTCAGCCATTCCTTAGTTATCAGTCCCAGGCTCTCGCTGTCGGCTTTAACGCTTGCTATCTCAATTTTAGAGGAGCGATCTTCGTTGAAATTGATTTTCAAATTCTGCCCTTCAAGCAGATTTATCCCTTTATAAAAGGCATCGGACATCAGATTATTATATTGGCGCAAGAGGTTTTGATATTGGGTTTCGTCCTCGACATAATCGGCCTTATAACCGTCGACCGGTTC
>CALXTG010000200.1 GCA_944391355.1 uncultured Alphaproteobacteria bacterium | reverse complement strand
ATCCGACGCTTCGCCGGCTGAATAAAGGCAGGAAATTAAACAGATAAATCCGGTCCTGTCCGTTTTTGTGTTTGACCTTAAACAGCGGCAATCCGCAGAGGGAAATTCTTGTCTGTTTGTTTTTGTTCTTGATTTTGACAAGCGGCAGTTTTCCGAACAGATAAATATTTTCGGTCTTGAAAACTTCGCAGTCGCTGTAGGGTTTGTGGGTCGGTTTTATTTTCAGGGCCTTTTCCAGATATGCGCGCGACTGCCTGCGGTTTTCTTCCAGATAACGATATACTTCCGGATAGTCAATCGGCGTCTGTAAATCTTCAGCCCTTATTTCCTGCAGATTTTTGCAGAAGCGGCCGCGGCTGATATGCAAGGTGTCAAACAGGCTTTCAATGCGCGAATTTCCGCCGAAATCGCGGGTAATGCAGACAAACGGTTTTTTGAACAAGATGGCAAAAACGCAGGCATGGAAAGAATCTGCGATAATATATTCGGCGTTTTTCATGCGGTCAAGCCAGGTGCCGACCGTATTAAATTTACCGTTGCCGTCTCTGAGGACATCGACAAAGAGATAATCTTTTTTGAGCTCGGGCAGAATCTGTTCTTGTTTGATTTCCGCGGCTTTTTCTTCGTCAAGCAGCATGAAGCCGATATATTTTCTCTCGACCGGTTTAATCTGCTCGTTGTCGATAATTTCCTGATAATCTTCGGCGTTCAGAAGCAGGGTAGGGTCAAGCACCTGTTCGGCGTTGATCTTGAAAATGTCTTTGCAGATTTTAACCCCGGATTTTTCCCGAACCGAAACGGCGTCAAAACGCGCCAGCAGCTCGCGCCCGGCTTTAATTTCTTCTTCTTTGCCTTCATAAATGTCGCTGCCGAAACTCGGAGCGTAAGAAATCAGCGTCTTATTGCCGTAAGCCCAGTTGAGCATATATTTGCCGTTATAAGTCCAGCGCCAGACCTGATCGGCGCCGACAATCAGCCGTTCAAAATTTTTACTCTGCCGCTCCAGGTCGGCTTTGGTTCGGCATAATTTGGTTCTGACCATAAATTTATTGCGAAAATCTTCAAAACCGGATTTATCGTTTAAGAAATCATCGGGAACAAAATTAATGACTTCGGGCTGATAGCCGAGTTGTCTGACGGCCTTGCACAGAGCGAAAGGAACCATAACCGCCCCGAAATTAACATTTGAATAGTGAAAATTCATAATCCCGACTTTTCTCTTGCCCAGGCATTCTTCAATTATATCCGCAACCGGTTTTTCCTGAGACGAAAACTGATTAAAGAAGGCGCTGCGGCCGGCATGCGCCCGGCAGGGGTAACTCAATACCGGATTGCCTTTAACCGCGTCTTTAAGCGGACGCTCTTCGCAGATTCTGAGCTGCGGCCTGATCTTTTCCAAAAGCTCGCGCCCCTTGCGGTTGTTAATCAACAGCAGAGAAGTGCCTTTGTCGTCGTCAAGCTTTTTCTTCAAGACATGGATTCCCCAGAAGTCGCCAAGGGTTATGTCGCCGATTCTGCTGCAGGAAGTATATCTGCAGCTGCTGCAGCTCGGCCGCAGGAAAAGATTTCCCAAAAAACCGTTCATATAACTGTTTTCGGAAGCTTTTTCTTTTAAAATCTCTCGGTCTCCGTCCTTAATGCATAACGTCAGCTGTTTCCAGCCGTTGCTTTTGTCGCGGAAAGAAATCTCGCTGACCTGCCGGCAGTTTTCGACCGTTTCTTTGAGATAGCGTTCAAACACCGCCGCCGAAGGCACGCCGTGGCAGACCAGATCGGCAATATAAAGAGTGTCATACTCTTTGCACAGATACGCGCGCAGACCGGCCGCCTGGCAGGGTGTGCCGACAAATAAAATTTCCTGTCCCTGTTTCAGGCGCCGCTGAATATCGGCAAATACGGAACCGATTTCGCTTTGCACATATTTTGAGCCGCACAGCCTGGGCAGTTCTTTTTCGTCGTCAATGATAATATGCCGCAAATGCGAAGCTTCGTCAAAAGCCGCGCCGCAGACCGCCCCGCCGTTTTTAAGAATCTCGCCGGCCAGCAGGGTAAAAACGCCGCCGGAAGAACTGCGTTTGCGGATTTCGTCATCGGCATTGCAGGCGGCAAAACAGAGCGGCTTAGCCGTGTTTTTATGCTTTTGCGGCGCCAGAGCCGGACAAGTATGCTCGCAAAGATGACACTGCGTACATTTATCGGCGTCAACCCGCGGATATAAAAAACCTTCCGCATCGGCAGCCATGCTGATGGCGCCGGTCGGACAGATATTGGCGCAGGCCGCGCAGCCGCAGCAGTCTTCTTTGGCAATCTCAATCATTGTTTTCTCCGTTTTAAAAAAAGCAAATAATGGAGATTATCTTAGAAAGTAAATTTTTTTTGGCAAGTAATTATATTTGCCAAATGCGGATTTTTGTGTATTATGCGCATAATTTGAGGAATTTGCCATGAATGAGAAACTGCTGCTTTTATCCTGTTGTGCGCCTTGTTCCTGCGCCGTTATTGAAAAACTCGCCCGGGAGGGGCGGGCCGCGGCCGTGGTTTTTTACAATCCGAATATCCGCCCGCTTGCGGAATATCGGCGCCGCTGCGATGAAAACAAGAGGCTGTGCGAAATATACGGCCTGCCGTTTATTGAACTCGAATATAATAATTCCCGTTGGTGCGAACTGACCGCCGGATTGGAAAACGAACCCGAACGCGGCAGACGGTGCGATATCTGTTTCTATATGCGCCTGAAAAGGGTAATGGAATATGCCGCTGCCAACGGCTATACGGCGGTAGCGTCGGTTTTGGGCGTATCCCGTTATAAGGATCTGGAGCAGGTCAACCGGGCGGCGGGCGCTGCGTCTGCCGCAGTCGGTATTCCGTATCTTGAAATCGAAGGGCGCAAAGGCGGTATGCAGGATCGCCGCGCCGAACTGATAAAACAGCTGGAACTTTACAATCAGACTTATTGCGGTTGCAAACCGCGCCCGGAAAACTGAAATGATAGATATAAACGACATTACCGTCCGCATAGGTTCAAAAGTTTTGCTTGACCATGCTTCCGCGCATATCGCGGACGGGTGGAAAGTCGGTTTGGTCGGCCCGAACGGCTGCGGCAAATCGACCTTATTCCGCGTCCTGCAAGGCGGTCTGGAAACCGAAAGCGGAAATATTGCATTTCCGGCGCGTTACAAAGTCGTCTATGTCGAGCAGGAAATCAGCGATATCGATTCGCCGATATTGGATTTTATCCTGAATAAAGATGAAGAACGCCGTCAGCTTCTGGAAAAGCTGGATAAAGCTTCGCCTTTGGAACTGGGTGAAATTCATGAAAGGCTGAATGCTGTTTCCGCAGCTTCGGCGCCGGCGCGCGCCGCCGCAATTTTAAATGGGTTGGGATTCAGCAATGAAGATTTGACCCGTGCCGTCAGAGAGTTTTCCGGCGGCTGGCGAATGCGTCTGGCTTTAGCGGCAGCCTTGTTCCAGCCTTCTGATGTCCTGCTGCTCGATGAACCGACCAATCACCTCGATTTGGAAGCCGGCATGTGGCTGCAGAGCCATCTGGAAAAATATGCCGGAACTCTGGTGCTGATCAGCCATGACCGTGCCATATTAAATGATCTCTGCAATTATATAATCCATTTTGACAGCCAGAAACTGGTTACCTATTCGGGAAATTATGATACTTTTCGCAAAACCCGGGCGCTGCAGCAGGAGCTTCTCAGCAAACAGGCGGCCAAACTTGAACATAAGCGCCGTCATCTGCAGTCTTTTGTCGACCGGTTCCGTTATAAAGCGAGCAAAGCCAAACAGGCGCAGAGCCGTATTAAAATGCTCGAAAAACTCGAAAGCGTAACTTTGTTGGAAGACAGCGCCGCCGCGCATTTCGATTTCCCGCAGCCCGAACCTCTGTCGCCGCCGCTGATAAGCCTTGAAGACGTCAGCACCGGCTACGGAGAAAAACTGGTGCTGAAAAATTTGAATCTGCGGATTGTCGATAATGACCGGATTGCGCTGCTCGGAGCCAACGGCAACGGCAAATCGACTTTTGCCAAACTGCTTTCCGGACGTTTGGCGCCGATGAGCGGCCGGCTTAAAGCTTCCGCAAAACTTGAAATCGGCTATTTTGCGCAGCATCAGAGTGAAGAATTGCCGCTTGACATGACTGCCTGCGAATATATGGCGACGCTGATGCCGGAGGCTCTTGAACCGAAAGTTCGGGCGCATCTGGCTCGTTTCGGCCTTGAAAAGGAAAAGGCTCTGACGCAGATTGCCAAGCTTTCCGGCGGAGAAAAAGCCCGTTTGTTATTTGCGGCAATGACCAAAAGCGCGCCCGGTCTGCTGATTCTTGACGAACCGACCAACCATTTGGATATGGAAGCCCGGGAAGCGCTGATAACCGCTCTAAACGAATATCAGGGCTCGGTGATTCTGATTACCCATGATTTGCATCTGATTGAGCTGATTGCCGATACGCTGTGGCTGGTTAAAAACAACACCTGCAGGGAATATGACGGAGATCTGGAAGATTATCGGCGCGAGCTGCTGGACGAAAAGAAAACAGCCCGGCGCCCCGAACCGAAAGCCAAACCGACGGATACGGGATTGTCCGGTAAAGAAAAAATGCTGCAGAAAAAAGCTCTGCAGTCGGATATCCGCCGTCTGGAACATCGGATGGACAGGCTGCAGGAGGAAAGGCAGCGGCTGCAGGAAGCCTTTATGCGGGAATTGACGCCGGCGGAGATCATCGCCGCGCAAAAGGACCTTGCTTATACCGAAAATCAGCTGGCCGATTTGGAAAATGAGTGGCTGGAAGCTTCCGCCGCATTAGAAAAACTTAACTGACAATACTGATAATAAAGGCAATCAGAATAAAAATCATCAAAGCGGCTCCGATAAGAATCAATGCCGCGGAAGATTTTGTTTCC
>CALXTG010000199.1 GCA_944391355.1 uncultured Alphaproteobacteria bacterium | reverse complement strand
AATGTCAAGCGAGAGGGGCGCGGCTAACCCGGAGTTAGCGGCAAATAAAAAGATTATCAGCAATAATTTTTTCATTTTCCCCTCGCAGTCAATGGTCAAAGTCTATGCTTTAATGATAGCAAAGGGGGCAAGCCGCCTCAATTATAAAGACGCGCAAAACGGCGGCTGATTTGCGTTTGCTTGAGAGACCCTTGGCGGAGGTGTTTTTTTTGTATAAAAAAAGCATCTCGAAAGAGATGCTTTTTGTGAAAAGTAAAAATTTATTTTTTACTTAAATCTTCGCCCTGTGCGACATAGCTTTCAACGGCTCGGGCAGCTTTTTTGGCCAGGGCAATGCAGCCGGGGCCGGCAACACAACCGCCTTCGCAGCACATGACTTCAATCATGTTGCTGTCGCAGCCTTTAGCGGCGTAGCGTTTCAAAAGCTTAATGTTTTCTTTGCTCAGGCCGTCAATCAGTTCGGGTTTGATTTCCATCTTACCTTCGACCAGAGAAGCTACCGCACCGGCAACCCCGCCGCTGATCGGGAATTTTCTTCCCTGGGCGCAGGAAACTTCTTTAAAGTCTTCGGCCGGGCATTCGTCAACGTTGATGCCTTGGGCGACAAACATGGCGCCGATTTCTTCGAAGGTCAGCACATAATCGACATTGGGATCATATTCGGCTTCAACCCGTTTGGCCAGGCAGGGGCCGATAAAGACCGTCTTGCAGTCGGGACATTCTTTTTTGACCAGTTCCGCGGTGTAATACATCGGGGTTTTGGTATGCGAAACATGCGGCGCAATTTCGGGAATATGCACTTTAGCGGCACGGTAATAAGCCGGGCAGCAGGAAGTGGTCATGAATTTTTCGCCGGCTTCCATTTTTTCAATAAATTCGGCGGCTTCTTTCTGAGTGGTGATATCGGCGCCGACGGCGACTTCGACAACTTCGTCAAAACCGGCTTTTTTCAGAGCACCGATCATGTTGTGAATGTCGCCGGGGAACTGTCCGACTACGGCCGGTGCCAACATGGCGACGACTTTATGTTCGGTGTCGTGAATTTCGCGCAGAACATCTACCATCTGCGAGCTTTCGACAATTGCGCCGAACGGGCAGGACATCAGGCATTTGCCGCAGGAGATACATTTTTCGGTGTCAATATGTTCTTTACCGAATTCATCTTTGGTAATTGCGCCGACCGGACAAGCTTCTTCACAGGGAACCGGAATGCGGATAATCGAATGGTAGGGGCAGACTTCATGACATTTGCCGCAGTTAACGCATTTTTCGGGATCAATCCAGGCGCGGCCGTTGACAATCGAAATCGCTTCTTTGGGGCAGTTGAGCCGGCAGGGCTGAGCAAAACAGCCGCGGCAGGCGTTGGTGACCATATATTGTGATTTGATACAGGCTGAGCAGGCGATATCGATGACCGAGAGGCGGCTCTTGTCGGCTTCGGTGCGTTTCAGGGCATCGGCGCCGTATTCTTTGAGGGTTTTCAATTCGTCGGTTTCCGAATCCGGAGAAACGCCGAGACCGGCCATGCAGCGATATTTGAGTACGGCGCGGTCTTTATAGATACAGCAGCGGCTGGGCTGCATTTCCTTGGGACGCAGATCAAGCGGAATGCGATCGGCGTTGGCAAATTTGTCGGCAAAGTAGCTTTCGGCGAGCTTGATTAAGATTTTAGCCCGCATTTGATTGGCATTATTCTTGGGGATTAACATCTTCTTTTATCTGTTCCTTATTTTAGTCGCATTTATTTTTTAAAACTTCACGGATCTTATTGACGACCTTTTCGAAGGTTGCTTCTTCAATCAGTTCGTCATTGACCATAACAAAAGGGCCGCGGTTATATTTGGCGGTGGTGTCTTTGCAAAGGTTCATGCAGCGGACTTCTACCAGCTCGATTTTATCGGCGATATCTTCGGGCGGGGTAAATTCCAGAGCCTGAATCTGAGCGGCACCCATAACGAAACAGGAGGTTCCGGCACAGATTTTTACGGTTACTTTTTCCATGGTACAGTTCCTTTTCTAAACGTATCTTACACTAATTTCTTTAAAATATTTGTCCTGCAATATTCTAAATATTTTTTTGACAATGTTGCGCCTGATTTCCAACTCCATCGGCAGATTGGGATCCTGATGGGCAATATTGATCTTGGTGCCGACGACAAAATCGATTTTGTCGCTGTCGAGCAGCAGATTGGCTAAACGGACGGCCGCATTGTTTTTTTGTTTGTCAATGCCTTCTTTTAGCATACGATAAACTTCGGTCAAGGTTAAAATGCCCTCGGTTACCAAATCTACCCCGTCCATTTTGGAAGCCATCGGGATTTTATCGTCAAAACTGGTCTTGTCAATCTCGCATTTAAGGCAGAGCTCGCGTTCGACAATGTTGGCGGTGGTGCCGCCGCAAATGGCGGTTTTGCCGTCATAGAGCGAAACCATTTCGGCAATTTCCTTGTCTTTGTCTTCGTCAAAAGGAGGGCCGGTCAGAACCAGAAGCTTGCGCGGTTTGCGAAAATACAGAACCACGCAGCTTATATCATCTCCGGCTTTTTTTTCAACCTCTTTTTCAAGAGCTTCGCGTACGACTCCGTGAGCCAGGTCATAGGCGGAGATATAAGGGTTTTTGCGAATCTGTTTTAACACATATTCGACACAGCCGCTGCGCTGCCAGCCGAGCGGGTAGAGTTTGTTGCCGAGGCCGGCCTGACTGACGCCGTCGGAGATCAGAATAATGCGGTCTTCGGGCTGGGTGGTAATCTGCGAAACGTTAATGGTGCGTTCTTTCCATTTCGGTGAAGACAGCTCGCGGGATTTTACTTTGACTTCGCGGCCGTCGCGGATAAAAATAAACGACGGGTTATCCATTTCAAAAATACGGGTTTTGCCCTCAAGTTCGCTGTCGACGATAGAGAAAGTCGCGTAGCTGATTTTGCGAATCTGGCAAATCGGCAGAGCGTCCATCATCACTTCCGACGAGCGCAGCAGCTCCATATTGCTTTCGACGAATTTCATCGCCATGCGGGTGGTCATTGACGACAGGATATTGGCTTTGACTCCGCTGCCGAGGCCGTCGGAGAGAATCGAGATAACGCGGCGTTCCTCAGGAATCTTTTTGGTAAAAACCGTATCGCCGAAACAGTCTTCGCCGTATTTCTGGCATTGTTCCTTGCTGACCTCAATGAATAAAGATTCGCTCATGGCTAAAATTCCCGCTTGTTGGAATTGGTGCGGATTTGAACTTCGTTGTTCCTGTTGTCGCTTTCGCTGGAAAAGTCTTTGGCAATCGAGCGGAGCAGAACTTCGGTTTCGGCCATGTGCTCGCCGAGGGTGCAGGCAATCTGCTGAACAGTGGCGAGGTTTTTGTGAATAACTTCTTTAGCCTTGGCGGCGATCTGCTCTTTTTTCATTTCCATATTGGTGACATCTTCGATAATGCCGCCGACAATTTGTTTTTTATCAATATTGAAAACGACGACGTCAAAAAGTTTGTCATCATGGCGAACATGTTCGCGGTGAATATCCTGTTCCAGTTCCAGCGAGGCGGCAAATAGGTTGGTGAAGCCGATAAAGTCGCGCAGGTCGGCGCCGCGCAGGTCATCTTTGCCGTAGATGTCGCCGTGTTCTTCTTCATTCCAGAAAGTTTCGACGAACTTATCGTTATATTCGAGAATCCGCAGGTCGGCATTGGCAATGACAATCGGCGAAGGAATGCAGCGCAGCAGCGCGTTAGCTTTGCGCTGAGCCTGATGCTTCATGTGCGAAACGCACATTTCCGGTTCGGCCTTGCCGGCCAACAGGGCTTTGGCAAAATTACGGCCGGTGTCGTAACCGCAGCCGCCGCAGTTGATTTCATCTTCAATCGTATATTTGCCGATCTGGGTCAGAACCCGGCGAATCGCAGCTTCGTCATAAGTTTCGCCGCTTACGCTCTGCGCGTTGAAATTTTCGGAAATATCGACATAGGGTTTGCGTTTGGCAATGTCTTCGGGAAATTCGGTTTGTTTGAGAATCTCGACGCGCTTTTCCAGGCCGTTTTTCTTATTATTGGTGCAAGGGCCGGAAACGCAGCCGCCGAGACAGGCCAGACATTCGACAAAGACCGGACGGTCAAGACCGGCAGTGTCAAGATTTTGCAGTTCGCGGCGCAGATTGCCGATACCGCTGACCTGCATCAGATAAGCTTTTTTGCTTTGTTCATAAGGGCGCAGGGTTTCAATCATGCCGCCTTCAATCGGATAAGCGGTGCCGTCGGTGGCTTTTTCGAGAATAAACTTGTCAAAGACACTGGGGGTGATTTCCGCCGGATTAATATTTTCGTCTTTAAACCATTGGCGCAGATCGGAGAAGCTGAGACTCAGGCTGAGCAGGTCGGGGTGGTTGTCGGCTTCGAGTTTTTTGGCAATGCAGGGGCCGACAAAAATAATTTCGATATCCGGTCCGAGTTTTTCTTTCATCAAGCGGCAATGGGACAAAAGCGGCGAATGAACCGGGATTAAATCAGCGGCTTTTTCGGGCAGATATTTGCGGATATATTCGACGGCCGCGGGGCAGGCGGTGGAAATCAGCAGGCGGTTTTTGTCTTTCGGGTCGGAAGAATTGCCGAGTTTTTCCATGATATCGGCGATATTGCAGGAGACTTCCTGCGCGCCGAGAGCGGTTTCGCCGACGCCTTTGATGCCGAGGCGGCGAATGGCGGCAATGATTTGCCCGGCTTCCAGCCCTTCAAATTCGGTAATCCAGGAGGGGGCGAGCGAAACATAAACGTCTTTGCCCGATTGCAGCAGATGTTTGGCGCGGGGCAAGTCGTTGCGGGTCTGCTTGGCTTTAGCGGGGCAGACTTTATAACAGGTGCCGCAGGCAATGCAGAGGTCGGGGACAATCATCGCCGAATTATCTTCGATTTTAATAGCCTTTACCGGACAATGCCGGACGCATTTGTAGCAGTCCATGCAGTTGTTTTTGATTGTATAAAGCGGGTATTCACGGTTAGACATTTTTTATTCTTTCTTTGCGGTTCCGAAATGTTTTTCGAGGATATCGAGCAGCGTGCCTTTATCAATATTGTTGTATTCGACATTGTCGATTGTAATATTCGGCCCCTGCGAACATTTGTCGCAGCAGCGCAGGCCGACAAGCTCGACCTCGGCGTCAAGACCGTTTTCTTTTAAATAATTCTGGATTAATTGCAGGTTTTGAATATTGCCGCGGGCAAAGCAGGAACTGCCCATGCAGACTTTGATTGTCGAAGCCATCGAGTATAATCCTTATGAACGTTATAAGTATAAAAATTATATCGGGGAGCTTATAAAAAGGCAATCCGTTTTTTAGTCTTGGGTATATAGAATATATCAAATCGGATATGTTTCGGTTTAGCTTGTTTTTCTGTTCGGGACATATTAAACTAATCTGTATCGGCAACCGGAAAGGGGAAGAAATTTGCGGAAAATCTGGGCTGTTATTGTTGTTTTGCTGGGACTGCTGCCGGGAGCGGCGTGGGCCGGTTTTATTTTTGAGGATTATACTTTTAATCTGGAGCTGACGCCGCATGAAAAAGACTGGCTGGAAAACCACCGGGTCCTGCGTGCCGGGGTTATGGTTGACGCGCCGCCTTACGAGTTTATCTATAACGGGCAGTATGAGGGGATTGCTTCCAGTTATCTTAAAATTATCGAAAATAATACCGGGATTCAATTTGAGATTATTCCGCTCGATGATATGGAAACCGCGCTGCAAAAACTCGGAGAAGGCGAGGTTGACTTGCTGCCGCTGGCGGCGCGCAACGCGTATACCGTTAAAAAAGCAGATTTTTCCAAAGCTTATGTTGCTTCTTCGCTGGGGATTTTCAGCAATAAAAATACGGTTTTTGTAAATAATCTTGATGATATCGTTCGTCAGAAAGTGGCGGTAAGCAACGAGTTAAGAAGCTTTTTCGACCAGCTTCAGGAACGCGAGCATAATTTTGTGTTTTATGATACCGCGCAGGAAGCTTTGCAGGCGGCGAACCGCGGCGAGGCTGATTTCGTGGTCAGCGATATTCTTTACGCCAAATACGCGATAGAGAATATGCAGATGAAAAATCTGCGCTATATTGCGCCGGTGGTTGGGTCGTCATACGGTTTCGGCATGGCGGTGCGCGCCGACGAGCAGGTTTTGCTCAGAATTATCAATAAGGTTTTGTTTAAGCTTGATCCGGCGGTTCATTCGGAAATCCGGCAGAAATGGAGCAATATTGATTATGACGCCG
>CALXTG010000198.1 GCA_944391355.1 uncultured Alphaproteobacteria bacterium | reverse complement strand
AAAATTACGGTATCGCCTTTGCCGAGTTTGACATATTTGCTTTCCCCGTTGACAATAAAGGTCAGAGCGCTGCGATAGTTGGCCTGAGAACCGGTGCAGATATATAAAACTTTATCGGAAGGAATCTCCTGAGCTTCGCGAACATCAAGGCAGTTGGGCAGATTTTGGAAATAACCGCATTCTTTGGCGATTTTCATATTACTGAGCAGGCTGCGTCCGACCAAAACCGGGGTTCTTCCGGCATCGACGGCTGCCAGAACCAAACTTTCCAACCGCATAAGATTAGAAGCAAAACAGGTAACAACCACCGTATTTTTAAGGGTCGGTATCAGCTGCCGCAGACTGGAACGAATTTCAAATTCGCTCGGTTCTTTATTGTCTACCAGAATATTGGTCGAATCACAAACCAGCATCTCGACGCCTTCGGCAGCGGCTTTCTGCAAAGCTTTGTAATCGGTTTGCAAAAAGTCTATGGCATTATCGTCAAAACGCCAGTCAGTAGCATGAACGACATTGCCGTATCCGGTACGAATACATAAGGCTGAGGTTTCGGGAACCGAGTGGGCCACCGGAATAAACTCAACTTCAAAGTTATTGAGTTTTACAACCGGATTATCTTTAACCGACATCAACGGCACGTCTTCAATTTTATATTCCCGCAGACGATTGGCTATCAGCCCCAACGTAAAGTCGGTTGCATAAACCGGACATTTTAATTTCGGCCAGATATGGGCAATCGCCCCGAAATGGTCTTCATGCGCATGGGTAATAAACAGCCCTTCAATATCTCCGGCATAGTTTTCAAGAAAAGATGCGTCTGCCAGAGATAAATCTATCCCCGGATATTCGTCATTTAAAAAACCATAGCCGACATCAACGACAATCAACTTACCGTCTACGGCATAGGCGTATAAATTTACGCCGATTTCGTCAGCGCCGCCCAGCGGGATAAAATAAATTCCGTTTTTGTTAAAATTATTCATTAATTATTTTCCTTTAATTATTATTTTCCTGCCAGATAAAAAATATCTCCGGCATAAATTTTTTCAATTCCCCGTTCGCTGTCCAACAACAGGGCTCCATTTTCATCAATACCGGCGAACAGACCTTTTTTGCTGCCGTTTTCCATATTTACCACAATTTCTTCACCCAATCCCTTGACATTTTGCAGCCACCTTTGACGAATCGGCGTAAATCCGTTCTCTTTCCACAGAGATAAAACTATATCAAACTGAGCGACAAAGCGGTTTAAAAATTCTTCACGCGTTACGTTTATGCCTGCCGCTGCCAATGCTGACAGCGGATAAAGCATTCCCGATGCCGGCGGCGCCGAAACAATGTTTACGCCGATGCCGATTATCAAATAATCCCCCTCACCTTTTTCTAAAAGGATACCACAGAGTTTCCCGCCATTAAGCAAAACATCGTTAGGCCACTTCAACTTAACCGGTGCGGATTTATCAAAAGACTTTACGGTTTCCAATAAGCTCAGCGAAACGATAAAAATCATTTCTCCCAATTTGTCAAGCCCGCATTCTAAAGCCAGCGAAACCAGCAAATTACCTTCATCGGCTATCCAGCTGCGGCCGCGGCGTCCCCTGCCGGCCGTTTGGCGGCGGGCGGAAACAATAATCTTTTGCTGCGGAACAGTCAGAAAACCTCGTATTTCGTCATTGGTACTGCCGACTTCGGGATAGTCATACCATTGCCAGTCATTAATCTTTTTCATACATTCCCTTATTAAAAAATCGCAAACAAGATTTTTTCAACATCGTTCATCAGGTAGCGGGGATTTAACAGTGAAATTAATACTATCATCAAATTTATAAATAGACAAACATAAATTCCATAGTCAGCCCGGTCAAAATCCTCATGTCGCTCATTAAAATAAACCGCCTGAATAACCCTCAGATACGCATTGGCGATCAGCAGCAAAGATACCAGTGTAACGACGATTAAGAGATAACTGCCCTGAATAACCAAATTGTTTAGCACCGAAAGCAGCCCCAAGAAGCCCAGCAGCGGCGGACTGCCGATCAGCGAGATCATAAAGACCAGAAAAGCCGCGGCAATATAAGGCTTTACTTCCGCTATTCCCGAAATGTCGTCAAGTTTCAGCAAATATTCTCCGCGGCTTTTGAAACCGAAAAAGGCCGTGTAGATTCCGGAAATCGAAAGAATATAGACTAACAGATAAACAAAAGCGCTGAGCAGACTGTTGTCATTCATTTTAACAACGCAGAGATAGACCAGACCGAGATTATAAAGCGTAGCAAACGCAAACAGACGGCGGATATTGTTCTCGCCGTTAGCGCTCAGGGCCCCGAGAATGATTGACAGAACCGCGCAACCGAGCAGCAGAGGTTTTATTACCCCGTAAACCGGAAAAAAGACGTTCAGAATCAGATCCGCCAAACAGCCGAAAAGCGCAAAAGCCGGAATAATCGTCAGAAAACCCCCGACCGGTAAAATGCTTGTGCCGATGACATCGGCAAACCAGAAATGAAACGGCGCCAGGGCGATTAAATATAAAAAGCCGCAAAGAACCAGGACTATTGCCGCCAGCTGCAGCGGCGTTACCGATCCGGGGCGGGATAAAAATTCGTAAAGTTCGGTATAATGCAGGCTGCCGGCTCCCTGATACAAAAGAGTTATTCCGGCCAGCAGCGCCAGAGCAAAAATCATTGAGAAAATCAGATAACGGCGCTGGACAGCCTGAGTTTCGGGAGTTTCATCACGGCTTAATCTTATCATGAAATAATTGCAGCCCATAACCATCAGGCCGGCGGCTCCGACAATTCCGAGGTGCTGGGCCGACAGCAGCAGCGACAACATGGTCAGATAAATCATGCTCAGGCTGTAAAAGCCCAGACTGCTGCGTTCTTTATTCAAAAACCATTTAAGAGAAAGGAAAAACCAGGCAAAAGCCAGCAAATATATAATCACCTTAAACAGTGTGGTGTAGCGGTTATTGATCAGCCACTCGGGATAGCCGCTGTAATCATAAAAGACCAAGACTGCCAACAGGCTCAAGACCAAAAATAGTTTTGCCAGCGTATAGAAAGTTTTTGCGGTTTTGGCTTCACGAAAGCGGTTGACCAGAAACATTACCGGCAACGATAACAGCAGCAGAGCATCAGGCAATAAAGATAACCAGTTTTGCGACGACATCTTTTCTCTCCTACACCCCGACAACAAACCACAGCGGGCGGATAAACGACATTAGCAGAACAAAAACCACAAATAAACCGAAAGCAAAGACCGGCGTCGAAATATCCTGCGCGCAGGTTTGATCGGCGCAGAATTTGCTGCGATCCTTGAGGCGATAGAGCGTTCCCAGCAGAGTTCCGGCCAGCAGAATCAGCGAAAAGACGACAACCAGCCCCATACGCAGATTAAATGCCAGCAAATCTGCCAAAAGTAAAAAATTATTCATAAACAGCGATGATAAAGGCAAGCCGACGGCCGCCAAAATGAAAAAGGAATAAATAAAAGACAATCTGGGAGTCGCGCAGAGCAGCCCCTCGCAGCCGATATCCAAGTTTTCCTGCTGGAAATGAATATATTGCGAGACAACTTCCAACATTGCAACAATTATCAGAAAACTGAAAAATGAAAAGCCGATATTAAACAGAATCAGTTCCGTCCGGGACAATACGCCCAGCAGGTACATAATGTAATAAACCGTTAAATAGGCAAACATCTTGTACTGAAAATCTTTATTAATAAAGGCAATCAGCGCAATAAACAGCATGGTAACGACACTGATGATTTCCAGCGCCAAAATATAATATGCCGCTCCGTCCGGCAAAGTTTGCGGCAGAAAACGGACAAAGCCGTATACCCCCGTCAACGGCAGCAGATTGACGACCAAAAATACCAGCGGATTTTTAACCCCGGAACCGATAACCGAGATCCAATAATGAAAAGGCCAGACCGGAATGCGGAACAGAAAAGAAACAAATACGGCTCCCCAGATGAAATATTGTACCGGCGTCTGCATCGGGAGCGCGCGTACCCGGCTCAGTTCCATCCCGCTCTGAAAATCAAAAATCATCACGACCGCAACAAACATTATTACGGCACCCAGAAGATTATAGAGAAAGAAACGATATAAGGACTGCGGTTTTTTGATATCACCGAATTTGCCGATTAACATATAAAGCGGCAGAAGCATCGCTTCGAAGAAAATATAGAAAGAAAAAATATCGGCGGCAATGAAAAACCCGGTAATACTGCCGAGGAACATCAGGGCAAAAACCATCATCGACTTAGGATGAAACGGTGAATTCCGCACGCCGACCATGACAATAAGAAAAGCCAGGTGCACAGCCCCGATCAACAGCAACGAAAAGACATCTATGCCAAAAATAATATCAATATTCGGCGTTTCCAGCCAATTAAACTTTTCAATCAGCTGCAATCCCGGCTGAGAAACATTCACAATCCAGAAAACACGCCAAATTAGAACCAGGTTTACGATCACCGTAAAAATTCCGACATTGAAAACATTATATCGGGAGGTTTCATCGTCATCTTTGGCCATCAGCGCAAAAATCATGCCAACAAACGGAACGATGATGACGGTCGAAAGCAGGGACAAAATATTAACCATGAAAACCTCCGTTAATTCCCCAGTAAAGCATAACCGCCAAACCGGCCGCGCTCAACAGAAGATAGCTTATCCAGCCATAGGCCTGAATCCGCCGAGAAACAGCAACGAGGAAACCGGTAAAATGAGACAAAGAAGCTAAAATTGTCCGCTCTATCAGTAAAAAATCGACCGTCAGCCACAAGACACGACCGATAATTTTTATCGGCGCGATTAACAAATTTTCATAAATCCGATTCAGAAAATCTCCGTCCTGCACAGTCTCGTTTCCGTAAAGACGGCTGACTGCTCGGAAAGGAGCGGCAAGCATAGCCAGAATAAAAAACGCAAAAACGGCAGCGGGTAAATATCCGCCCCGGTAAGTGCCGTAAATTATAACGCCGGACACGGCGGCCAGTACAAACATAACCAACCCGTTCGGATTACGCAGCAAGGCCCAGACTCTTTCATCGGCCCGGATTTTGGTAAAATAAATTTCCCGGTAAATCTGCCCCAAAGCCAGCAGCTGCAATCCCAAAAACATCCATACCCAATAGCGGACAGACGGACGGGCAACCGTCAGAACGGTTTGGATATCGGCGAAGACAATCAGCAAGCTCAATAAAAAAGTTATTTTCAGAGAGCGGATAAAACCGCCCATTTTGGAAATATCGGTTTCATTCGACGCCGCCAGATTAACCAGCGATAAAGAAGCATTTACCAAATAAAGAGCCAACAGCAAAAACGGATAATTATCATCGACCTGCCCGACGGTAGACGACAATAAACCGAAAAAGAAACCATACATCATCATGTTGAGATACATGGCCTTAGCGCGGATATTATCTTTGCTTAAAGCCCCGAAAAAGCCCCAAATCAGAGTCGCAACGGCAAACAGCGCCATCAGCGACCGGGAATAGGGAGAAAACTGCAAAATAACATTGGTTTTGCTTAGAATCGCAATACTGCTGATTGGCGACAAACAAAAAGAAGCCAGCATCATCCGGTTAAAATTTAACTGCCGCCAGTTTGAAAACAGATCCTGAAACATAAATAATCCGGATTTCACGAAAACGCTGAACAACAGCAGCAAAGGAATAAAATTCAGATAAACCCCGTCCGCGCCAAAACGCTTGAGTTCAGACAGCTCAATACTGCCGAGGCGTCCGTATAAAACAGCAAAAACCGTCAGAAGCCCCATATCGGCCAGTAAATTATAATACATATATTTCTGCCGGGCTTCAAAATCGTTAATCACATAAAAGCCGATAATTCCGATTGCGGACGAACTTATTAACAATTGCAAGGTATTTTGGCTGGCAATCAGCAAAATAAAAGCAGCAAGATTCAAGATAATCAACGCCACAAGAGATAATCTTTGATTTTCAAAAGGATAAAAAATATTGCTGAATGCTGCCAACAAAGACACCATAAAAACAGGCAGCAAAAAGTAATAATTATAAAAATTACTGGATAAACTGAGCGTCAGATGAAAATTTTTATACCTTATCCAATGGTAAACCAGACTTTGGGCATCCCGGTGCAGACTATGTTCGAGAAAGGTTACAAACAACCAAGCCAAAAACATAAAGATCAAAAAGGCCGTCCAACGCGTATGCTGAGGTTTCGGCAGAAACATCAGAAACAATCCGGCGGCCAGCAGATAAACAAAGGTATTAAAAATCATTTAACTTTACCATAATTAAGACAGCATTAATATAACAAAAAATAAGGGCATTAAAAGCCCTTATTTGAATTCTGCTGTGTATAAGTGCCGATTAACGGGCGGCAACCATTAAAGCTTCAAGGCTGCGAACAATGCGTACCGGAACTTTATAATCACGGGCGACCTCATTACCTTCGACCTCTACCAGATAAACCTCATCTACCGATTTCAACGGCTGACGGGCTTTTTCATTGATGGCATCAAGCGTAACCGCGCTTTCGCGGCTGCGGTATAACAACGCCGAATCGCCTCCGTCATAAATCAAACGGGGATTTTCAGGGCCGCCTTCCCGGTATTTAATGATAATCAGGATTTCACCTAAAGCGTTTTGAAGAATATCATAACGGCCTTCTTCTTCGGCATTAACATCATTTACCATATTTATCCTCTACAACATTGGGATTAATTGAAATTTATAAGGATAGTAACATATAATTATTAACAAATACAGAACAATTTTAATTTTTTTAACTTTTTTGATTTTTTTTGTTGACTTCGTTTTTTTTATAAACTATACAATGTCTCGTTGATGTAAGGGTGCGTAGCTCAGCTGGTAGAGCATTTGACTTTTAATCAAAGGGTCTCGGGTTCGAATCCCGACGCGCTCACCAATAAGAAAGACTTCTGTGTTGCAGAGGTCTTTTTTTTATATCTTATGTCGGGCTTCGAACCCGCCGGGTTCGGTCAATTCCGACTAATTGCCGTGGCTCGACGCTGTCGCTTGCTGACGACAATAAGTCTCATTGCGTCTCCTTGAAATATCTGTCTCCGGCAGATTTTTCAGCGGCCGTCCGACGCGCTCACCAATAAGAAAGACTTCTGTGTTACAGAAGTCTTTCTTTATATCTTATGTCGGGTTTCGAACAGTCATAACACGTTTTCCCTAAAAAAGGCCACCGAATTTACGGCGGCCTTTGACTTATGCAGATTAACTTGAATTTTATTATCAGGCTGTCTTTCTTGCTAATTCATTATTAACAGCCAAATTATACATATCGCCAACATCCTGTATCGGCTCCGACAGCGTATCCGTTGAAGCTGAATTACTACTGCTAAAGCTGTTCATTGCTTGAATTAGCTGATCAGCATTGCCGATATCCAACATACTGCCGTCGGCAAATTCCACACTTTCTACCTTAAACATCTCATTAGCAAAATGATATTGAATCTGAACGCCGGCAGAGTTATCGCCATTAACCAAAATTTTCAAATCATTCCCGACCTGTTCAAAAGATAAATCGTCCCGGGTAATTCCTTTTCCAAAAACAATTTTATCTTCTCCGGTGATATCTTTTACCAAATCAAGGCCATCTCCCAAATTCCAAATATAGGTATCGTTTCCACTTGGATCTTCAATGGTATCATTACCTTTGCCGCCAATATAAACATCGTCGCCGTCTGCAGCATTTATGGTATTATCCAAATCATTGCCAATTAAGACATCATCATAGAGCGTTCCCTGCAGTGTGATTTGTCCGCTGCTCATATTCAGGGTTAAACCTTCCTCGGCCAGATTAAAACTCGTACCGTCGGCAAACTGTAAGATAAAATTACGATGGGCCGCAGAATTGATAAAATACGGCAGTACCATCCCCTGAGTTTTATCACCTTTAACAAAAATATATAAATCACGTTCAAAATTATTATCTTTTTGTTCAAAGCTTAAATCGGCAAAGCTGATACCTTCACCAAAACGAATAACATTTTGTCCGTATGAATCGTTTATGGTATCGAAGCCGTCACCAAGATTCCAGACGTAAGTATCATTACCGTCGTTTCCTTTTAAGATGTCATTTCCCTTGCCGCCAATCAATGTATCATTTCCATTACTGCCGGAAATTTCATTATCCAAATCATTGCCTATTAAGATATCATCATAGAGCGTTCCCTGCAGTGTGATTTGTCCGCTGCTCATATTCAGGGTTAAACCTTCCTCGGCCAGATTAAAACTCGTACCGTCGGCAAACTGCAACGTAACATTACGGCGGCTATCCATATTAAGAAAATACGGCAGTACCATACCCTGAGTTTTATCACCTTTAACAAAAATATATAAATCGCGTTCAAAATTATTGTCTTTTTGTTCAAAGCTTAAATCGGCAAAGCTGATACCTTCACCAAAACGAATAACATTTTGTCCGTATGAATCGTTTATGGTATCGAAGCCGTCACCAAGATTCCAAACGTAAATATCATCGCCTTCATCGCCGTTTAAGCTGTCATTTCCTTTGCCTCCGATTAAAATATCATTGCCCTGATAAGCATTGATGACATCATTTCCGTCACCGCCAAAAATAATATCATCTCCCAGACCCGCATTTACGGTATCATCTCCGCCGTTAGCATACACAATATCGTTAACATCAGATCATTTACTCCATTCTACA
>CALXTG010000197.1 GCA_944391355.1 uncultured Alphaproteobacteria bacterium | reverse complement strand
AGAAACCTTCCCGATCCCACATCCGCGTCAGACAGTTGCGCGACAAGACCTCATACACCCGTCCGCCGCGCTGCAAAGTCAGCCGTTTATCCCGGCGGTCGCAGTCTTTGCAGGCATTTTCGCGAAGACAAACCGCGCTGGTAAACAACGGCACATTCTGATACACCGGCAAAACACAAGACAAAACCGAATTTCGGCTTATTTCCTCCCAATTTGCCAGCGTATCTTCAACATTCAGCGTAACCCGCGAAGCGCCCATTTCCTTTGCCTGAGCCGCCGCCTGTGCATTCATGACATAAAGCCGGCCGTCAAAACTCAAATCAATGCCTTTGTCCGGCAAGGCTTCCAGTCCCCAGTAATTGGCTATTTCCCATTTACGAAAACCCCGTTCCAGAAGTTCGGCAATTTTCCGCCGCATAAGCGGCATATTTCGGCAGACATCCGGAAGCGAAATCCTGATTTTATGTTGCGGAATGCCTGCCCAGTCGCGACAATCTGATGTCTCGTCGATTTGCAGCAGCACCTCGGCGGCCTCCCGCAAATCAATATTTTTCAGACACCGGGGAGAGTCGGTTTTCACCAGCCATTTTTCACCGCTGCAGATATAGGGCTCACCGCTGAACGGCAAGTTCCCGCCGCAGCTGGTCGTCCTTATGTCGGCATAGAGGCGGCGGCGCAGCTCATTAACGACAGACAAAGGCACGAAGAACCCCTGCGGATTCGATACTTTTATATCCGCAAGTTCCCAGGGCGTATCTCCGGTTTTGGCAAAAGATTTTTTGATCGTTTCGGCAAACTGAACAGGATTTTGCGCTTTATCCCAATTCCCTTCCAAAACCGCTTCCGCCCCGCGGCATACTGCGCGGATTTTCCCTGTCGAAATCTCCGCTTCGACCTCAATGCTTTCACGTTGGCGAAAACTTCCGGGACGCGGCCGCGTATAATCATATGCCCCTTTAACCTCACTTGCCGAAGCCAGATAAACTTTCACGCCTTTACGAATTTCCGGATGCGATTTCGGCAACAAAATTTCAACGGTTTCGCCGGCCGCCGCCGCAAACGCATTCTTACCGTTTACCCTCATCTGCTGCAATGAAAAACCAAACGGCTTTTCCAGTCCCGGAATATCCAGCTGCAAACCGTCATAACGCGCAATCCGGTGTGACGGGCACAGCCGCATTTTATTTTGTGAAATACCGGCAACTGTCCCGACAAGCAGTCCGCGATGCCCGACAAAATCACGGTCGACTACCGCTTTGTCTTTGCCGTTAAAATGAAATTTGCACCAGGGACGCGAAAAAATCTGCCGGATATTTTCTGCCCGCTGCTCATCATTGCCTTTACCGTCCAGCAGACGCCGGTAATAATCGGTCACCGCCGCAACATAGAGCGCGGTTTTCTTGCGTCCTTCAATTTTCAGCGAAGTAACCGGCATTTTCAAAACATCTTCCTGTAACGCCATATCCTTCATTGAAAAATAATGTTTGTTTCCCGCTTCGCCGCCAAACAGGCTGCGGCAGGGATAAAGGCATTTGCCGCGATTGGCGCTTTTACCGCTTTCCATTGAAGAAAACATGCACAGACCGCTGTAAGAATAACAAAGCGCCCCGTGAATAAAAGCTTCGGTTTCCAAACCGGGCAGCGCGGCAATTTCCTTAATTTCCGGCAGGCTCAATTCTCTGGCTACTACCACCCGTTTAAAACCGGCCTTCTGTAACGCCAGAGCGCCTTCTTTATTATGCACCGCCATCTGCGTGCTGGCATGCATTTCCAGCTGCGGATAGCTCTCCCGCACCACGCGGGCCACGCCCATATCCTGAATAATTACGCCGTCGACCCGGCAACGGACACAAATATCTAAAGTTTCGATCAGGTCGCCAAGTTCATGCTGCTGTACCAGAGTATTGACGGCAGCATAAACCTTGCGTCCCAAACTATGCGCATAACCGACAAATTCGTTCAACGGTTCTTCGGCAAAATTTGCAGCCGTTGCCCGCGCCGAAAATTTCTGCAATCCCAAATAAACCGCATCCGCTCCATAACAGAGTGCCGCATAGCCGGCTTCAATATCCCCGGCCGGAGCCAAAAGTTCTTTCTTTTCCAACGTCTCGTCCCTATTAATTGCTGCTGAGCTTCAAGCCGATAACCCCGACAATAATCAGAGCCGTAGATACAAGCTTAACCGCGTTCATCTGTTCGCCGAGGAACATAATTCCGATTATCGAAACGAAGACGATCCCCACGGCGCCCCAAATGGCATAGGCCACCCCGACTTCAATAGTTTTCAATGCCCAGGCCATAAAAACATAGCAAACCATGTAAGAAGCAAAAGTCAGCACTGTAAACTTCATGTCGCTGAAGCCGTTTGAAAGCTTCATCGAAATCGTGCCGATAACCTCCAGAACAATGGCGATCATCAAATATATCCAGCTCATATTTCCTCTCATCAGTTTTTATTGAATTTATTACAGACTGTTTAATACAAATTTAAAAATTGTCAAAAATATTGCAATTTATTTTAAGATTTCCTAAATATATAAGAAGGAAAGGAGAAAAGACCATGGCTGTCGGATGGGCCGGCGACAACGCCGTCAATGACCAGATTCAAGATTCCGTAAACGACGAGGTAAAACGCGCCCGCCGTAATGTCCCGAGCGGCGAAAGTCTGCAATACTGCGAAGAATGCGGCGAGGAAATTCCCGAAGCCAGAAGACGCGCCCTTCCCGGCGTCCGCCTCTGTATCTCCTGTCAGGAAGAAGCAGACAAAGAACAAAAAGCCGTCAGCCTGTACAACCGCCGCGGCAGCAAAGAGTCCCAACTGCGTTAAAATTTAAAGGATATACCAAAAAATTTAATCCGGATCCGCCCGCTGTTCAAACGTCTTTTAGTAAAGACCCAGCGTTGAATGGCTGTTCTTAACAGACAGATTTCCATCTTCCAACGTTTAATCAGCCTCTGCATTTTGCAATCTTCTTTTTGGGCGCAAACCGCCCTGAGCCACAAATCAACAATATTTTCAATCCCGTAATACTGCAATATAAGTCTTCGAGCCGCTTGAAAGTCATAATGAAACGGCAACTTTCCGCTCCTTAAATCTTCACACTTTTCCGTCCAGCTGTCTATATCAGTCACAATCATTGATTCCGGATAATTCAACCGTCTTGCCAAATCAACATAAAAAGGCATATTTTGCGCTAAAACCGGAATCCCGAGATATAAAGCCTTTAACATTCGGCAATTGCTTTTTGCCAAACCGTTGCTGTCTTTAACTTGAGGCAAAACCAACAAATCAAACTGCTGCAAATCACGATCAATCGTTTCCGCATTCCACTCGATATCCCCGCCGGAAGTAATGGTTGTCACGTCTTTCAGACCAGTATCATGTAAGGCCTGAAGATTAGAACGGTTACCAAACCATACCTTATTCAAACGGCGCAGATCAAACTGTGCTAAACGACAGTCAGGCTGGCGAATATCCAAAACATTATCCACAATGGCAATATTCCGATTCACCTTTAAATATTTATCTCTGAGATAACAAGACGGGGTAACAACCAAATCTGCATAAGCAACAAAAAAACGATATTTATCATCTATATAATCGTCAATATCAAACACCAAAAACTTATTTTTTTCTCGCCGTGCTTTTATAAATAACGGTAATAATGCCGAAAAGCCGCTTTTCTGAAAAACCAATATGTCCGCATTATCAATATCTCGGTTAATAACCGCGTCATAACCGAGACCCCGCAAAGCCTCCGCAATACGATAAACCCGCAGCCGGGTACTTCCGATATCTTCATTACCATTTGTAATAAACGTAATTTTGGGTATTTTCATAACTTCCTGAATATAAACTGATGACCGGCCAGAATTAAACGTTTAAATTTACAGCCCATAAAATGACAGTTGGATAAGCTAAATAACTTCTGCCAACGCGTCACTTTCTTTTCATCACGACGAAAATCAAGCGCAAGATTCAAAAGTTCCTGCTGCAATTTCGTATTTCCGGTTAAAAAGGCAAGCATATTTTTGCGCGCTTGTTCGGTAATTTGTGCCTGCATTTGTTGTTTGCTTGCGCTGACCTGCCCGTCATGCACACGATATCGCAAAAGAACCTCTGTCAAATTAGCAAAGCGAAGCACTCTGATCGCCCTGCTCCATAGTTCATAATCCTGCGCGCAGCTGCAATTCTCATTATAACGCAGCGAATAACGTTCAAAATCGGCCTTACGCCACATCACGGTCGGATGTCCGACAACTGTCCCGCCCAATAGATCAAAAAAACCCGGATACTGAAGCCGTTTAACCACCCTCCCGTTCGGAAACAATTCCAGCTCGGTTCCCAATACGCTGATCTCCGGATGATTCTCCAAAAAATCCACTTGTTTGGCAAGCCTTTCCGGCAAAGCAATGTCATCGGCATCCATACGGGCAATATATTTACCCCGAGCCCCGAGAATACCGCGATTGAGCTGCTTGGTAATTCCCAAATGACCGAAATTAAAATAAATAATCCTCGGATCCCGGTAACTTTTTATAACTTCCGCTACCCGTTCTTCGGAGCCGTCATCTAAAACAATAAATTCAAAATTCCGGTAAGTCTGCTTCAAAATACTTTCGACAGCTTCCCGCAAATAGCTCTCTTTCGTATTATATACCGGCATCAAAACCGAAACTAAGACCTCTTTCATGTTGCAACCGTTCAAACATAAAATGATATATAATTCACCTAATACACAGTCTTTTTATACAAAAAAACACCCGATGGCAAGGATAAATATAAACTTAAGGGCAGAAAATTTTGCCACAGGAGCAATAATTTTTGATATCTTCTTGTATTTTTTTATTTTTTGCTTAAAATGATAAACAAATTTTAACAAATTCAAATTAAATATAGCTTTATAGAACCACATTCAAATCGGGAGGACGACCATGAACAAATTCACTGATCAGGAAATTGCCGAAACAGCTTATTATATTTGGAAAAATAACGGCTGCCCGGACAATACTCAGGCTCAGGACTGGGAAGCCGCCATCAGACAACTTTCCGCTCGCAGCAGCAACAGCAACCGGACGGCAAATGACATCTCTAAAACCAATATGTTAAAACGCTATGCCGCCGCCAAAGCCAAAAAAATTACCCCGGTAAGCGAAAGCAGCAAACTCAAAGCCTTAAAACTTGCCTATGCTACCAATGTTGCGCTTCAGGATACCGGCACTGTTCCTTTGAAAACTATTGCGACAATTTATCGTCAAACCAAAATTTAGATCATCAGTCAGTAAAAACCCGCCGCTCAGCGGGTTTTACTTTTATTACATTCCTTACAGAAAACCCCCGATTTATCGGGAGCTGAATGCAAAGGTGTCGTTAGACACCGTTCCACACCAACGAGCGTGGTCAAACCGTAAGGTTGGTAGCCGATTAGAAACCCCAGTTTACTGGGCGATATCTATCTGAGAAAGAACTTGACTTTTTGTCAATTTTTCTTAGAATGACACTAAAGAAAAAATTATTAACAAAAATATATAATTATGAAACTAAAATTTATCACCTGCTCGGGAACCAACGAACACACGGACATTCCCGCTTTAGTCGATTTATTAACCGAATTTCCGAATGCTGAAGCCGGAATTCAGGTATGGGGAGAAAAGTGCTCGTCTCACCTGCCCCGCTACCATTGGATAAAAGCCCTGCACTCTTATCTCAATGACAGAAAACAGACGGTTAATCTCGCCGCACATATCAATCGCGACTGGGTTGAAGGCTTTTGCTCAGGCAGCCTGGCACCTGAGTTGGAAGAAATTTTAAATCTGCGGGATTATCGGGGACAGAAATTTATTCGCCGCATCCAGTTGAATTTCAAAATCGGACGCGAAAAAGCACCCGATATCAACAAGCTGGCGACAATGATAAAACAATTTCCCGAACAACGGATTATATTGTCGCACAACCCGGCCAATGCCGAATTAGTCCGGCAAATATATCAACAAAATATCATATTTGATACTTTGTTTGACGCCTCTTTCGGCGCCGGAATTCTGCCCGACAGACGAGAAGTCCCGGTTTTTATTGATCGGTTACAAGGCTACGCCGGCGGCCTTGGCCCCGACAATATAGCTTCGGAATTGGATAAAATTGCCGCGGTGGTCCCCTGGAATGCAGAAATTTATATTGACGCTCAGGGACGCCTGGAAAACGACAACCGGCATCTTTCCATTGAAAAATGCCGCCGTTTTATCACTAATGCCTTAAATTGGCAGCCATAAACAAAGAACCTCAGTTAAAACTGAGGTTCTTTGTTTATTTCACCATCATACTCATCTTTTGCTCCTGCGGTTCAAAGCCATAGCGAATATAAAAATCATAGGCAGCCTTGTTATTATTAAACACGCCAAACTTAATTTCCTGAATACCCCTGTTCTGACATTCACGGTAAAATGCATCCATCAGCATTTTACCGATACCGTGACCGCGCAACGACTTCCTAACGCCGAAATTATGAATAACAACAACTTTCGGCTTTTCAAGCCAGGGATTATTCTTGCATTCACCTAAAATCATCCCGGAAACCTTGCCGTTTTCCTCTGCTGTCAGACAAATATTACTTTCATTTTCTGCCCAGGCAGCAATACATCTTGCCTCCATATTATCATCTTGAGGAGTAAAATAGCCGTTCAGAACTTCTCTGTGGTGTTCCCTCACCTCTCTGGCCAGTTCAAGCAATTGCGGTAAATCTGCCGAAACAATTTTTCTTATCTGCATACCAATTCTCCTTAACAAATTTCAGCTTAATGAAACAGATTAGGAAAGTCAAGTTGACAGAAACGGGCAGAATTAATCACAAATTTAAAACAATTTCAAAATTGATTGACTAGCTTGGCTTGCCAGCGAGAGCGAATTCACCGCCAGTTGCTGGGAGGTCTGCAAAGCCAACATATTGGCTGTTTCCTGGTTCATATCGGCGAGCGTCAGTTTGTCGGCGCCTTCTTCCAATACATTAATCAGATTTTCGGTAAAATCCTGACGGGTGGTGACGATGGAATAATAATTGCCGAATGCGGAGGCAAAAGAGCGCAGCGAGTTAATTGCTTCTTCCAGTTCGGAAACAGATTTTTCAATATCCCCTGCCGTTTTCCATTCTTTGGTCTTTAATCCTAAACTGTCGCTGTCGGCTTTAACGCCCGCAACTTCTATTTTAGACGAACGGTCTTCATTGAAATTAATTTTCAGATTTTGGCCGTCAAGCAGATTGACGCCTTTATAAGAGCTGTCATTGATTAAACTATTATATTGTTCAATAATCAGATAAAATTGGTTAGAATATTCAGATGATTTTTCACCGCTGGTTTCTGATGACGGAAAAGTAAAAGCTGCACAGGTTTTAAAGTCTCCGGGTTGATTAAGGAGCATGGCAAGCGTTAACTCACTACTGCTTGAGGTGCTGGTAAGATTGTAATCATGCGCCGATATAAAATAATTTTCTCCATTGAAATCTTTTATACTTAATTTGCTGTCTTGGTATAAAGTAAATTGATTGTATCTGTTTTCCGCACATTTTCCGTTATAAAATAATCTGCTGCAATTTTCTAAAAAAAGTTCGGCACCGGTAAAAATATTAACGGTATTGTTGGAATTGAAGATATCTGTTCCGTCACCGGCATTTGACACAGCGCTGCTGGCATTAGATATTTTTACTGTCCCATAAACATTTAAGGTAGAATGTTGATAAACGTATATTCCGACATTTTTTTCAAGCATATTTATCTCAACAACCGCATCTTTATCAATTGTGACGGTTGAACCGCTGTAGCAGCCTAAACCCCGAGCAGCTCCGGCATAACTTTGGATATTAATGTTACCTTTAAGAGTTAAGCCGCCTACCGTTGCCGAGATGGCGACCTGACCATTAGTGGTTATATCCGTACCCTGAAAATCAACGTCAAGGTTGGAGAATATGACATCTTTTCCGCGTGCTGACAAAGCTGCTTCGGCAAATTCTCCCGTCTGAGTAAGATTAATCGCGATATCACTGACCAGACAATTATTGCCGGCGACAATTCCTGAAGCATAAGTGCTGTTGGTTATAGAAATTTGTGAGAATCTGCTGCCGTCTTTATTTCGGTTGACTACATTGGTAAAATATTCGGTACCGACCAGTTTCTGCCCTTGTTTTAAGGTTACGGTTTGATCCGTCATCTCGATTTTACCGTAAACGACGATGGTTTCTTTACCGGAATTGACAGCATCAAGCAGTTCCTGAGCTGTTTCGACAACTGCGCCGTTTTCGCC
>CALXTG010000196.1 GCA_944391355.1 uncultured Alphaproteobacteria bacterium | reverse complement strand
GGCGGATAAATTAACGCTCGCCGACATGAATCAGGAATCGGCGAATATGCTGGCTCTGCAAACCGCACAGCAGCTGGCGGTTAATTCGCTCTCCCTTGCTTCTCAGGCTTCGCAAGCGGTGTTGAAGTTATTTTAATAAGGTCTGCTGCGCACCCTTTTTCTTTACCGTCATTCTCGCGCTTGCGCGGGAATCCAGCGTGTGAAATAGGGGCAATCCTTAAATTTCTCGAGATCTCCGAAATCAAAGATTTCGAAGATGACGGTGTGTGGGGAAGATTTCGAAGATGACATAGGGGAGAAGATTTTGAAGATGACGGTGAGGGCGGAGATTAATTTTGGAAAGAATTAAGCTGTTCGCGTTGTTCCGGGGTCATGGCCTTATAAACCAGGGCGGCGTTTTTTTCGGCATTGGGAACTTTGAGACGGGCAGCGCGCTGATAATAGGTAAAGGCAAGAATTAAGTCCTGTTTGACGCCGATGCCGCGGGCGTTCATCCAGGCAAAAACTTCAATGGCTTTGGCGTCGTTTTTGTTAATTCGGTCTTCCAGTTCGGCCAGTTCAATCGGGGTTACGCGGTTTTCCCGGACGGCGCGGATGGTGTTGTCCCATTTCATTTGCTCGGAAAGCAGCGCTTTGGTCCGCAGTTTGCGTTGATTGATAAAATCAACTTCATTAACCGCGTTGGGATCAATTTTACTTTCCGCCGGCGGCGGAACATCTTCATCAAATAAAAAGTAGGGGGTATTGCGGTTTTTGACAAACATCGGCAAATAGCCCTGATTGTCGCTTTTAACGATATCACGATATAATTCGTCAAGACTGGTCGCCGCCGCCTCGGCACCGGAAAAAAACAGGCAGACCGCCGCCAGTGTTATTTTAATCAGTTTTTTCATACCGCAATGTTTGCTTTTTATAATTTATTGTAATAATATCGGACGCAGACTATATAGCAAAGCATAATTTCAGGATTATGAACATTTGATTTTGACGTGAGGAGGTCCCGTATGCCGAAAATTTATGACAGTATTACCGAGCTGGTCGGCAAAACCCCGCTGGTTCGTTTGAACAAACTGGCAAAAAAATATAAGCTGAAAGGGCATATTCTGGCAAAATGCGAGTTTTATAATCCGATATTTTCGGTGAAAGACCGAATTGCTTTGAGTATGATTGAAGCCGCCGAAAAAACGCATAAAATCGGCAAAGATACGGTTTTTGTCGAAGCAACTTCGGGAAATACCGGCATAGCTCTGGCGGCGATCTGCGCGGCTAAAGGGTATAAGCTGGTGATTATGATGCCGGAAAATATGTCGCAGGAAAGAATTAAGCTGATGCGTCATTTCGGCGCCGAGGTGGTGTTGACCCCGGCCGAAGACGGTATGAAAGGCTCGCTGGCCAAAGCGGATCTGCTGGCGGCGAAAAATCCGCAGGTTATTCTGCTGGAACAATTTAAAAATCAGGCAAATCCCGATGCGCACCGTTTTGGAACCAGTATTGAAATTATTGAAGATACCGGCGGCAATGTTGATTGTCTGGTAGCGGGAATCGGAACGGCCGGTACGATCAGCGGCATTGCATCAACGCTTAAAACCTGCAATCCCGAGCTCTATGTCGTCGGGGTCGAACCGGCGGCCAGCCCGGTGTTGTGCGGCGGTCAGCCGGGGGCTCATAAAATTATCGGTATCGGGGCTAATTTTGTGCCGCCGTTTTATGATGAGAGTCTGGTTGATGAAATTATTGATATAAAAGACGAAGAAGCCATTGCCATGGTTAAGGAAGTTGCCCGAACCGAAGGGCTGCCGGCCGGCATCTCTTCAGGGGCTGCTTTGTGTGCGGCGGTAAAGGTAGCGCAGCGGCCGGAAAAGAAAAACAAAAATATTGTGGTTATTCTGGCTTCGGCAATCGAACGCTATCTCTCTCTGGGTTATTTTGATTAAAAAAGCTTGCGTAAGCCGATAAATTTTTCTATGGTGAGTTCTGGCAAATAACTGAGATGTAAATCATGAACCCGAAGACTATTCTTGGCCGCTACCTGACCAAACAGATTGTATTTAATTTTTTAGCCGTCCTGCTTATGGTTTTGGGGGTGGTGCTGCTGTTTGAGGTGATTGAGCTGCTGCGGCGGACTTCGGGACGCGACGATGCTTCTTTCGGATTTGTCATGCAGATGGCTTTTACCAAGCTGCCCCGCACCGTTGATATGGTTTTTCCTTTTGTCATGATGATTGCGGCAATGATTACTTTCTGGAAACTCAGCAAAAGCAATGAATTTGTCATTATCCGGGCGGCCGGCGTTTCAATCTGGGGTTTTTTGCTGCCGGTGCTGGCGGCGGTTTTTGCGATCGGGGTAATTAATATTACGGTTATTAATCCGATTTCCGCCCGTATGTATGAACTTTATGAAACGCTTGATTTTCGCCTGAAAACCAGAAACCCCGAGGCGGTTTTGTTTAATGATATCGGTTTGTGGCTGCGCGAGGCCGGTGATGAAAATACCGTGGTCGTGTTAAAGTCGGCCTCTGCCCGTCAGGAAAAAGATTCGTTGTTTATGCGAGAGGTGACAATTCTTGAGCTTGACCGCAATTCCCAGCCGTTGAAGCGAATCGAGGCTTTTGCCGCAACGCTGGATAAAGATCATTTTGACCTGAAAGACGTGCGGGTTTTTGAGCCGGGGCAGCCGACGCAGACTTTTGCCAATCTGCCTTATAAAACGACCATGACCTTGGAGAGAATCAAGGAAAGTTTTGTTGAGCCGGATTCAATTTCTTTTTGGGAATTGCCGGGGATTATTCATTTTTATGAAATGTCGGGTTTTTCGGCGTTAAAGCACCGAATGCGTTATCTGTCGCTGGTGGTTTCGCCTTTTCTGCTCTGCGCGATGGTTTTGGTGGCGGCGGTTTTTGCCCTGCGTCCCAATAATCGGCGCGGCGGCATTATGTTTTTGATTGTCGGCGGTATCTCTACCGGTTTTGTCGTTTATTTTCTTTCGCAGGTTATTTATGCTTTCGGCCTGAACGGCGATATTCCCGCCTTATTTGCGGTCTGGACGCCGACCCTTATTGCAACAATGGTGAGTGTTTCGATACTTCTTCATCTTGAAGACGGCTAATTTTTTTAAAGTTCGTATAATGGGTAACTAATACAGATTGTTCGGAGAAAAAGTTTTAAAAAATGCTGGATTTTTTATTTTTTTGTGTTATAGATACGGATATTAGCTTTCTGGAATTTTGAAAGCGGGGCAAAAAGCCCCGCTTTTTTGTTAAACTTGAAGGAATAAGTTGATGCAGATGAAACATCATTTACAGGATTTACTGGAGCCGGTCATTGAAAAGCTCGGTTACGAAGCCGTGCGGATTATGACTATCGGTCAGAAGAATCCGACTTTGCAGATTATGATTGATACGCTTGACGGCCGCGATATTACCGTTGATGACTGCGCGACAGTCAGCCGCGCCGTGTCGGAAGTTCTCGATGAAAAAGATCCGATTGACGACCGCTATAATCTTGAAGTCAGTTCGCCGGGTCTTGACCGCCCGCTGACCAAGCCCGCTCATTTTGCCCGTTTTGCCGGATATGAAGCCCGAATCGAGACCTCGGCTGAAGTTGCGGGGCGCAAACGCTTTAAGGGCGTTATCTCTGCCGTTGATGCCGAAAACAATGTTTCTCTGATTATGGACGGTGAAAATTATCTTATTCCCTTTGCCGATATCAGCAAAGCCAAATTGGTTTTAACCGATGAGCTGCTGCAGTCTTTTGAAGAGAAAGCCGCGGCTTCGGAAATTGAATTGTAATCTTGACTAATTTTTAACGAGGAAAAATATGCAGAATATTGAAAGTATGCCCAGACCGGAAGTTATCCTGGTTGCCGATACCGTCGCCCGCGAGAAGAATATTGACCGCGAAGATGTTTTTGAAGCCATGGAAGTGGCCATTCAGAAAGCCGGCCGTTCAAAATACGGTTTTGAACATGATATCCGCGCTCATATTGACCGGAAAACCGGCGCAATTACACTGGCCCGCTACCGCGAAGTTAAAGATGTTATTGAAAATGAAGTTACCGAACTGACTTTGGAAGAAGCTCAGGCTTATAAAGCCGATGCCAAAATCGGCGATTTTATCATTGATCCGCTGCCGCCGATTGATTTCGGCCGTATTGCCGCGCAGACCGCCAAACAGGTTATTGTGCAGAAGGTTCGCGATGCCGAACGCAATAAGCAGTTTGAAGAATATAAAGAAAAAATCGGGACAATTGTCAACGGTACGGTTAAAAGAATCGAATTCGGCAATGTGGTTTTGGATATCGGCAAAACCGAAGCCGTTCTGCGCCGCGATGAAATTATTCCCCGGGAAAAATTTAAAAACGGCGACCGGGTTCGCGCTTATGTTCTGGATGTCCGCCGCGAAACCAAAGGGCCGCAGATTTTCCTGTCGCGTACCTGTCCGGAATTTATGGCCAAGCTCTTTACTTCCGAAGTTCCCGAAATTTATGACGGGATTGTCAGGATTATGGGCGTTGCCCGCGATCCCGGTTCTAAAGCCAAGCTGGCGGTTAAAACCGATGATATGACGGTTGATGCCGTCGGCGCTTGCGTCGGCCTGCGCGGTATCCGCGTTCAGGCAGTGGTTACCGAGCTGCAGGGCGAAAAAATCGATATCGTTCCTTATTCGGAAGACAAAGCTCAGTATATTGTCAGTGCTTTGGCGCCGGCCGAAGTTACCAAAGTGGTTCTTGACGAGGAAAATAACCGAATCGAAGTTGTGGTTCCCCAAGAACAGTTTTCTTCGGCAATCGGCCGCCGCGGTCAGAATGTAAAACTGGCTTCGCAGCTGCTGGGCTGCGATATTGATGTCCTGACCGAAGAGCAGGAACAGGAACGCCGTTCCAATGAAAACAAGGTTCGTTCACAGCGCTTTATGGAAGCTTTGGATGTTGACGAAATGATCGCTCATCTGCTGATCGCCGAAGGCTTTTCAAATGTTGATGAAATCGCGCTGGTTCCGTTGAGCGAGCTTTCCGAAATTGAAGGTTTTGACGAAGATGTTGCCGCCGAACTGCAGAAACGCGCCAAAGACTTTATCACCAAACGCGATAAGGAATTTGAAGAAAAGAGCAAATCTCTCGGTATTGACGAGCAGATTCAGGCGGTTGAAGGTTTGGATCGCGACATGATTCTGACGCTGGCCGATAAAGGCGTTAAAACAATTGATGATCTGGCCGATCTGGCTACCGATGAGCTGATTGAAATGCTCGGCGACGGCGTTATTACCGAAGTTGAAGCCAATCGGATTATCATGGCCGCCCGTCAGCACTGGTTTGACGAGGAAGCCAAAGAAGGCGACAAAGAATAAAGCTCGGCCGCGGCGGCGGAATGATATCTTCTGCCGCCGGCAAAGCTTTTTGAGGATAAAGATGAAAACCGAAGAAGAAAGAAGATGTATCGTCAGCGGCGAAATTCTGGAGAAGGATAATCTCCTGCGGTTTACGCTGCTTTCCGACGGCAGGCTGGTTCCCGATTTTAAGAAAAGGCTGCCGGGACGGGGAATCTATGTGCGGAATTCCCGTCAGGTTCTGGAAACCGCCGCGGCGAAAAATCTTTTTTCCAAAGCGGCGAAAAAACGCGTAAAACTGCCGGAAAACCTGCCGGATATGGTCGGGCAGATTTTGCAAAAGAGCGGTTTGGATATTATTTCTCTGGCCCGGAAAGCCGGTGTTTTGGTGACAGGTATGGAAAAAGTCCGCGAAGCGATTATTAAGAATAAGGCGGCTTTTTTGCTTGAAGCGTCCGATGCCGGCGCCGACGGACACAATAAGCTTAAATCTTTAGCCGGGGATTTGGAAATTTTTAGTTTATATAAAACTGAGGAGTTGGATAAGGCACTGGATAAAGTTAACACCGTGCATGTTGCTTTTAAGAAAAGCGAGATGGCCAAAGCGGTTTATAATGATTTAAAAAAAATTGAAAATTTCTTAAATTCATGAGAATTTTATAAAGTATTGGAGATGAAACTATAATGACAGAAGATAATGCCAAAAATAAACTTACATTATCAGGCAAATCGACCCTTACCCTGCGCGGTTTGAGCGATAAAAGCAAGTCTACGGCTAATGACGGCAAAAAAATCGTTCAGGTTGAAGTCCGCAAAAAAAGAGTGATTAATCCTTCTGCCGTCAATACGGCTTCCAAGGTGGAGATTGACGAAGCAACCGCCGCCAAGCTGCGTCTGATTGCAGAAGCCAAAGAACACGAAGCCAAACGCCGTCAGGAAGAAGAAGAAAAAGAAAGACAGCGGCAGCTGCAGAAAGAGGCCGAAGAAAAAGAAAGACAGGCTCGGGCAGAGGCTGAAGCCGCTCAGCCTGCAGTAAAAGAAGAAGCCGTGCCGACGCCGGCGGCGGAAGTTGCGGCCGAAGAACGCAATGTTAAAGTCAAAGAAAAAAAATCCAAAGACTTTGATGAAGAAGATGATGAGGATGAAGACGAGCGGGATAAAAAATTCCGCAAAGCGGTTACCGTTGAGCGCCCGCTGAGCCGTGAAGAGGCTTTTGAGCAGGAACGCAAAAAGGTTATGAAACGCAGTTTTGAAACCCAGCGCCGCGGCGGTAAAATCAATATTCATTCTATCGGTGATGATGAAGATGATGATTACGGTTTCGGCGGACCGCGCCGCCGTTTCAAAAAGAAACAGCCCAAACCGGCAGTGGTACAGCAGCCGCAGGAAAAAGTGATTAAGGAAGTTATTATTCCCGAAGTTATTACGGTTCAGGAACTTGCCAACCGTATGGCCGAAAAAGGCGCCGAAGTTATTAAAAAACTGATGTCGCTCGGGGTTATGGCAACGATTAACCAGCCGATTGACGCCGATACGGCACAGATTATTGTCGAGGAGTTCGGTCATAAATATAAACGCGTTGCCGAAAGTGATGTTGAACAGGGACTGAGCGGCGAAGCCGATACGCCTGATCAACTGCTGCCGCGCGCGCCGGTGGTTACGGTTATGGGACACGTTGACCATGGTAAAACGTCGCTGCTTGATGCGCTGCGCGAAACCAATGTTGCGGCAAAAGAAGCCGGCGGTATTACCCAGCATATCGGCGCTTATCAGATTACGGTTCCGACCGGCGATAAGATTACCTTTATTGATACGCCGGGGCACGAGGCTTTTTCGGAAATGCGCGCCCGCGGCGCCAAAGTGACCGATATTGTGGTTTTGGTCGTGGCGGCCAATGACGGGATTATGCCGCAGACGGTTGAGGCAATCCGCCATGCTCAGGCGGCCGAGGTGCCGATTGTGGTGGCAATCAATAAAATCGATCTGCCGGGCGCCGATCCGATGAAAGTCAAGACCGCTTTGCTGCAGCACGGTATTGCAGTTGAAGAAATGGGCGGGCAGTATCTGTGCGCCGAAGTTTCTGCCAAGAAACGCATTAATATTGATAAGCTGGTTGAAGCGATTTTGCTGCAGGCCGAAATTTTGGATTTGAAAGCCAATCCCAACCGCAAGGCCGAAGGAACGGTCGTTGAGGCCAAAATGGAAAAAGGCCGCGGTTCGGTGGCGACGGTTCTGGTTCAGAAAGGAACGCTGCATGTCGGTGATATTTGTATCGCCGGCAAGGAGTGGGGACGTGTCCGCGCCATGTTTAACGAACTGGGGCAGAAACAGCATGAAGCCGGGCCGGCAATGCCGGTAGAAGTCCTCGGTTTGCAGGGAACGCCTTCGGCCGGCGATGATTTTATTGTCGTGGCTGATGAAAACCAGGCTAAAGAGGTTACCGGCTATCGTATTCGCAAAGAGCGTGAGGCCAAGCTGGTTAAGAGCGCCAAGTCGGCGATGGAGCAGATGCTGGATAAGATTAAGTCCGGTGAAGTCAAACATTTGCCGGTTATTATCAAGGCCGATGTTCAAGGCTCAATTGAAGCGATTGAAGGAACAATCAATAAATTGTCGAATGATGAAGTCAGCGTTCAGATTCTGCATTCGGCGGTGGGTCCGATTTCAGAATCGGATATTTCACTGGCCAAGGCTTCCAATGCCTTTATTATCGGTTTTAATGTCCGTGCGAATCCGCAGGCTCGCGAAATGGCACGCCGTGACGGTGTCGATATTCGTTACTATTCGATTATCTATGATGTTGCCGATGATGTGAAAAAAGGCCTGGAAGGCATGTTGTCGCCGGAAATTAAAGAAAAGATTATCGGTTATGCCGAAATCCGCAGCGTCTTTAATATTACCGGTGTTGGTAAAGTGGCTGGCTGTATGGTTACCGAAGGCTTTGTCAAACGCGGTGCCAAGGTTCGCCTGCTGCGTGACAATGTGGTTATTCATGACGGTTCTCTGAGCCAGCTGAAACGCTTTAAGGAAGACGTCCGCGAAGTTAAGGAAGGTTATGAATGCGGTATGAGTTTTGAAAA
>CALXTG010000195.1 GCA_944391355.1 uncultured Alphaproteobacteria bacterium | reverse complement strand
ATTACTCATAAAGAATCTTTTGGTTCCTTTATTTCTTCAACACAGACTTTATTCATATTCTCGCCTCACAGCTCAAATATACCGTCTGCATATCCTCTTCCTTATTTACTATCTTCTATAACTACCGAGCTTAAACGTTCCAACTTCAGTAACCGTTGGCATCATTGCGTCGGTGATGTGGGTTATATGATGTTCTTTTCTCCGTGTCAACACAAAAAATTAATTTTTTTTAAATTTTTTGCACATTTTTAATAACCCATTGAATAACGGAGAAAAAAATTTGCAATTTTCGTGATGGAAAAAAGGGCAGGTTTTTACCACTTTTTTAACTTTACTCGTTTACAATAGTTTCAATATACCACAACGAAAAACTGAGACAAGGTAGTAATTATGTTAAAAAACAATATTTTAGCTATAACTTTAGTCGTAATTCTTTCGGCTTGCGCCCAAGAAAAGCCGGTGCTTACCGGAGTCGACGGTTCAGCCATCCCGCCGGCATTTGCCAGCTTTCCCGATATTCCGTTTCCGGAAAAGTCATATATTGATTTAGGGGAGACCAAAGCTTTGGGCAGCGGCGAGAAGTGGATCGGCAGCCTGGTTTTTAACGCTCCTTATAATGCCAGCAGCGTTTTTGACTTCTATGTTTCGGAAATGCCGAAGTTAAAATGGAAAGAAGTAGCGACGGTACGCTCTAAAATCAGCCATATGACCTATACCCGGGAAAGAAGGGCGGTACAGATTCTGATCGAATCTGACGGTTCGGACAAATCTCAGATAATGATTACCGCTATTCCCAACGAAAATTAACAGCGGCAGGCAAACGGGAGACCAAGAAATGGGCTTTGATTTTTTTACATTCGGCGGCGGACAGTTCTGGGAAGACGTATTCTATTACCAGAAATGGCGAATCCAGCGCAATTACGAATCCAAGCAATATCGTTTGCTCGACTCCTGGGATATTAAACGGCATAAAGGCAGTTTTGAGGACTGCCGCAAAGCTTTTTTAAAACTTATTGAAGCCTATGAACTGCCCCGGCAGAAAGGACACATGATTATTATGCTGCACGGGCTGGGCGAGACCAAAAATATTTTCCGCGCGGTCTGGCGCAAGGCCATGCAAGAAGGCTTTGCCGCCGCGGCCATAAACTATCCGTCAACGCAAAAGCATTTTGAATCTCATGTGCGCCAGCTGGAATTTTTGCTTAATCATCTGGAAGATATTGATACGGTTTCGTTTATCGGCAAAGGAACCGGAGCAATTATTCTCCGGGAGCTGTTGAATCGGGAGAATCCGTGGAAAGAGAAAATAAGAATCGGACGAATCGTTCAGGTTTGTCCGCCGAATAAAGGTTCGCTCTGGTTTGAAAAACTGTCTAAATGGAAGATCTGTAATTTTCTGTTGCGGCCGATGCTGGCGGAAATGACGCCGGAAAAAGTCAAAAATATTCCCAAATTTGCCAAAGACCTTGATGTCGGCATTATTGACTGCAACTTTGCCGGCAGCAAATATCTAAAATATCTGCCGCAAAAAATTCGAGACCGGCTGAAATCCGGGAATCAGGCATCCATCAGCGGCAACAATCAGTTTATTAAGCTGCAGAATCATCATTTGAATGTATTTAATACCCGGCGAATTACCAATGCGGCGGTAAACTTTATCAAATATGGCCGTTTTGAAGAAAAAAAGTAAAAAAATCAAAAAACTGTAACATAATTCTTTAACATTTTATGGTAAAATCAATTAAAGAAACAGAACAGGAAGCAGAAATGAAGACAATTTTAATCAATATCGCGATTCTTGCGGGAATTATTCTTGCTTATTGGCTGGATGTCTTCGGTTGGTTTGTCGGCCGCGGAGCGACGGTCTTTGCTCTGCTTCTGGTGGCGGGTGTGTTTATTGCCGGGTGGCGAATCCTCGGTAATCCTTTTTCCGGGACTAAGCATCATGACGACAAATAGATTTAACATATTTATTTTTCTGCTTTTCAGTTTCGTATGTCTGATGCTGCCGGCTCAGAGCAACGCTCAGATACTTAATCAGCAATATGACGCCCCCCAAACTAACACCGAGCGCTCAAATAAGATGGAAGAAAGATACAACCTTGAAGACGGTTCGGTACAGGTAACCGGTAAACGAGGTGCCGGGCAGGCGCTTGTTGACGGTTTTGACACGCTTACAACTGCTGGAAAAGAAACCTTAGGCGCTTTGGGCGATGCAGGAAATGCTCTTTTGGAAGGCGATGTTTTAGGAGCGGCAGGGTCGACATTAAAGGCCGCATGGGCTGCTTCGACAGGAGCGGCTCAAGCAGCTTGGAGCACAATTTCCGGGCTGTTTAAAACCGGGCGGGAACTTGGAACCTATACTGACCCCAAAACGGGAAAAACCTATGAATTCGAAATTAAAAAAGACGGAACCATGGTGGCAACCAGCGGGATTTCCGAAGGCTGTACGCCGTTCCCGATGAAAATGGCCGAATCGAAAAGCTGTCTGTTTTGTCCGCTGTTTTTGGTTATCTACAATGCCTGCAATACGATGGCGACTAAATCTTTTGCCACGCTCGGCGTTCCGGTGGCCAATGTCATGCTTATCGGTTTTGCCTTATATATTGCCTTTGTGGTTTTGGGTCATGTCAGTTCTTTTACCAAACAAGACGCTCCGAAATTTTTAACCGGGATGCTGGTACAATCTTTCAAAATTCTGGTTGCTTATCTGCTGCTGACCAATGCCGATCAGATTTATTATTATTTTATCACGCCGGTACTTAAAGCCGGAATGCAGCTGGGTTCGGCAATGTTGTTCCAAACCGACGTTAACCTCGAGCAATGCGCGGCACAGGCGGCAGCTCCCGATGACGACCTGATGCCTTCTTCCTTATATATACAGCTCGACTGTTTTATCCGTTCGGTGCAGTCTGAAATTGCCTATGCGCAGGCCATGGGCTCAACCCTGATGTGTATTGCCCGCAATGCCGCCGCATCACTGGGCGGCCTGTTGTGGGACTTTTCAATGATGTTTCAGGGGCTGGTTATCTATCTGTTTTCTTTGCTGCTGGTTTTGGCCTTTTCTTTCTATTTAATCGATGCGACCGTCACCATCGGCCTGGTCGGGGCATTGCTGCCGCTGTTAATCGCGGCATGGCCGTTTAAGAAAACGCAAAGCTATACCGGAAAAGGCTTTAATATGCTGATGAACACCTTCTTTGTCTATGTCTTTATGGGAATTGTCGTCAGCGTTAATATCCAGCTTATCGGCCATTCCTTAACATCTAATGCCGGCGGCGGCATGGACGGGATTGAGCAGATATTAAACGAGGGCAATGTCGAACAGCTGCAAAAAATTCTTGATTTCAGCGGCGGCGCTTTCCTGATTTTAATCTGTTGCTGCATCTTCGGCTTCAAATTTGTCGGACAGGCCAGCAGTTTGGCCGGAACGATGGCCAGCGGCGGTATTTCAGGCATCGGCAATAAAATCGGCGGCATGGCGGCCAGCGGGGCAACCAATATTGCTCAAAAAGTATCCAAACCGATTACAGATCCGATTAAAGATAAGGTCAGCGGCGCAATGAATGCCACTGCGGACAAGGCCAGAGCCTCGGTCGGGAAAGCGCTCGGCATCGGCCGCTACGGCAAGCCCAAAACAGCTTCAGCCGATAACCTAAAGAATCGACCGGCCGCCGGCGGGAATCCGACGCCTACCTCCGGCGGCACCCCCGGTTCGCAGCCGTCACCGGACAGTAATGATGCGGATAACAGAAACGATGAGCAGGTTACAGCTGCCGAACAGGAAGCTCAAAATAAGCAGGGCGGATATCAGCAAACCCGGCAGCAGAACCAACAGGCCTGGGATCAACATTTAAAAAATGATGAAGAACTGCAGCGCACCGGTCAAAGAGTGGATGCTTTGAGAAAAGGTTTCCAGCAGGCTGAGGCGGAGGGCGATATCGAAAAAATGAATGCCTACGGAGAGGCCTTGACACAGGCCGAACAACAGCAGGCTCACGCCCAGGCGCAATTCCAACAAAGCGAGCAGACAGTTCAGCAAACCGAAAACCAAATGAACGCAGCTTCCATTGAGGCTCATGTGGCAAGACTTAAAGCCGATGCCATGCGTGAAGGGCAAGAATTTAACGAGGCTGCGGCCAGAGAAGCGGCAGCGGCCAAGATTGTAGAAATTCAGACACAGTTGAATCAAATGAACGAGGCCGGGCCGCGCAGCTAAGGACTGAAAAATGTTAAAGGGAATGAACATAACAAAGTTTTTGCGATTGCTGGTAATTATATTACCGGTTATGTTCATGCTGAGCGGCTGCAATGACAAGGGTATGGACGCCGACAATCCCAAAAGCGAACAGGAACTGGCCGAAGAGCAACGCGCCTGCTGGCAGGATAAGGTTATGACCCTGCTCTATGACACTATGGGAACGCTCGCCATGCAGACCTATAAAAATATTACGGCAGGCGCGATGAACCTGATGATGGTGGCTTTTTCGATTTGGTTCGTGTTCCGGCTGATGAAATTTGTCAGCTCCGTTTCGGAAGAAAACTCCGGACAAGTCTGGAATGAGGTGCTTAAGCAGCTGCTGGTCTGTTTGTTTTGCGGTATTCTGGCCAGCTCGACCGACGGCCTTCTGACTGTATTAAATATGATTGTCTTTCCGATTTACAATGCTTTTCTTGAATTGGGTTCGGAGATTCTGACCGTAGCCGGAGACGGTTTTACCAACGGCGGCGGCACCGGCGAATATGTTTTTCTCGGCATGAAAATGCCGGATTCAAGCGTGGTTTGTAAAATTGCCGGCCGCAGCGAGGCAACGCTGCAGGGTTTTCCCGAAGCGCCGCGAACCATGATGAATTGCATGATTTGCGCCGTTAACGAGCGCCTGAGTTTCGGAAATTTTCTGGCTTATCAGGTTATGCGGGCGCCGGGTATTACGCCTACTCTGGTCGGACTGCTGGTTTTATGCTGTTTCACTATTATCAAACTGGCTTTTGTTTTTTATCTGGTTGATACGGTTTTCCGTTTTACAATGATGATCGTTCTTCTGCCGCTTTTGATTATGGGCTATGCTTTTCCGCAAACTAAGGGATGGACCAGCACGGGGTTAAAAACCATGCTCAATTCGGCCGCATTTATGATGGCTATTTCAATTATGATTGCAATGGCATTGATGGCGATTGTGCAAATTTTGCAGGATAATACGGTTATTGAACCCGG
>CALXTG010000194.1 GCA_944391355.1 uncultured Alphaproteobacteria bacterium | reverse complement strand
TTCATTGCTGTAATGATAGGTTTCTACCTTATTTTTAGGTAGCTGCGGCAGAAGTTTAACGATAACTTCTGCCAAATCCGCCGCAAAAGTAGGGGTTCCGATTTGATCGAAAACGACATTAAGCTTTCCGCGTTCCCGCCCCAAACGCTGCATGGTTTTTACAAAGTTATTGACGTAAGGCGAATAGAGCCAGGCGGTGCGAATAATAATGCCGCTCTGCACCTGGCGGTGCATTATTTCTTCCCCCTCGTATTTGGTCTTGCCGTAAACGGAAACCGGGCAGGGCATATCCTCTTCGTTATACGGCCGATGATTCAGGCCGTCAAAAACATAATCCGTGGATATGTGTACCATGCCGGCATTATGGGCAGCGGCTGATTTGGCCAGATTTGCCACGCCGTCAACATTGATTTTGCGGGCTGTTTCAACATCGCTTTCGGCTTTATCAACTGCAGTATAGGCTGCGCAGTTGACGATGGCTTCCGGCTTCGTTGCGCCAATAAACGCTTCAACGGCGGAAGCATCGGTAATATCCAGCTCATCACGATCCACATAGCGAGCCTGATCTTTCAGTATTTCTTTTAATTCGCTTCCGAGTTGTCCGTTAGCGCCGACAATTAAGTACATTAATACAATCCTTTTACAAATTCGTCCAGTAGAGGAGCCGTTGTATCTTTTTCCGACAGAATGGCTTTGTCGGCAGGAATCCGCCAGTCGATATCCAAAGCATTATAACGCAGCCCACATTCCGCGGCTTTGTTATAAACATTATCGCATTTGTAAGCAAAAACGGCTTCTTCGGACAAAACGGCAAAGCCGTGGCTGAAACCGCGGGGAATCAGCAGTTGGCGATTGTTTTCGGCACTGAGCTCTACGGCAACGTGTTTGCCGAAAGTCGGAGAATCTTTGCGAAAATCAACCGCCACATCAAGAACCGCTCCGCTCAGCACCCGAACCAGTTTTGCCTGAGAAGCATCGCCTTTTTGCATATGCAGGCCGCGAATGGTTCCGTATCCTGATTTAGACTGGTTATCCTGAATGAAATTATAATACAGCCCGGCTTCTTCGAAAGCCTTTTGATTATAACTTTCAAAAAAGTAACCGCGGTTATCGTAAAAAACTTTGGGTTCAATAATATAAACCCCGTCAATTTCAGTCTTGATAAAATTCATGTCAGTCCTCAATCACACGCAGCAGATAGTTTTTATAATCAACGCCGTCTTTGATCGCGTTAATCAATCCGGTCATCTGTTCTTTGCTGATAAAACCGCGTTTATAGGCAATCTCTTCAATGCAGGCGATTTTAAGATCCTGCCGGCGTTCAATCATTTCAATAAAATTGGCCGCATCAAGCAAAGACTGTGGCGTTCCGGCGTCAAGCCAGGCATTGCCGCGTTTAAGGGTAACGACATTAAGGCGGCCTTCATTCAGATAGAGATTATTCAAGTCGGTAATCTCCAGCTCACCGCGTTTGGACGGTTTAAGGTTACGGGCTTTCTCGACCACGTCGGGCGGATAAAAATACAGACCGACCACGGCATAATTGGATTTCGGTTCTTTGGGTTTTTCTTCGATGGAAAGGACTTTTCCCTCTTTGTCAAATTCTACTACGCCGAACCGCTGCGGATCCGCGACGTGAAAACCGAAAACCGTTGCGTTTCCGTCTTCTTTGACCGCTTCGTTAATTTTCTTAATCTGATCTCCCATATAGAAGATATTATCCCCGAGGATCAGGCAGACTTCATCGTTTCCGATAAAATCGGCGCCGAGAATAAATGCTTCGGCAATGCCCTTCGGTTCGTTTTGAACCTTATAAGACAATTTCAGCCCGTATTTTGATCCGTCGCCGAAAAACTTTTCAATATTCGGTGTATCCTGCGGTGTCGAAATAATTAAAATCTCTTTGATGCCGAACAGCATAAGGGTAGATAAAGGATAATTAATCATCGGTTTGTCATAAACCGGAAGCAGCTGTTTGCTGATAATATTTGTCAGCGGGTAAAGGCGGGTACCGGAACCTCCGGCCAAAATAATACCTTTCATCTCTTTTTCTTTCCTAAGGTTAACACATTATGTCTGCCATAATAATATTGTACTTTTCCTTTTGCAACCATTATCACCTGTTTTCCCTCGTTTATAAACAGATTTTGTCGTTTTTGACAAAATAGTCTTCATCCTTGCTTGACAAACAAAGTTCATTCCGCTATAAAAACAACATAATAACATCAGGACTCAATTATGGATTATAGGTTATTTGAGTGGGAAGGGGCTGAACCCAGCTTTTCGGGTATCCTGGAAGCCGGTAAAAATGTTCCCTTTGCCATTAAAAGGATTTTCTATATATTTGGAACGAAAGACCGCAGTGTAATCCGCGGTTGTCACGCTAATCTGTATTCTTCTTTTGCAATGGTCATGCTCAAAGGCAGTTGTAATGTTATGATTGATGACGGTTCCGAAAAAACAGATGTCAGACTGGAAAAGCCTACTCAGGGATTATATATCGGGAAGATGCTTTGGAAAGAAATGTATAATTTTTCTGACGGATCGGTTATGGCGGTCTTATCAGATCAGCATTATAATCCCAATGAATATATTCGCGATTATCATCAATATATAGAAATAAGACGCAATCAACAAGCTGCATAAGGTATTTATTTCAGATTATACCCTATACAAAATTAGACGATTGACAGCTGAGCAGGTTATGTTAAGTTTACTATAACAGGTTGATGTCGAAGGGTTTTAGATGGATTATTCTCTTATTAGTTTTAAAATATTGGGCGATGAACGAGGCTACCTTGTTGCGTTGGAAGGAAATGAGAGTATCCCTTTTGACATAAGTTCTATCCGTTATATAAACAGCTCGGACGGCGGTAAAATCCCGGGGAGTTGTGCGCGGAACCGATTGCAACAAGCCGTTATCTGTATTTCAGGTTCTTGTGATTTTATATTGGATAATGGTAAAAAACGACATATTGTTCATTTGGATAATCCGGCACAAGCGCTGTATACCTCAAATAATCTTTGGTGTGAAATTTCCAATCTGTCTTCTGATGGAGTTATAATGATTTTAGCCGATAAACTCTATAATAATGACGATTATATTCATGATTATAATGAGTTTATGGACACGGTTGCTTCACAAAAAAATATATAAATTCAACCGATTAGTGGAAAATATCTTTTCCACTATACAAAATAGACAATTGACTGCCAAGAAAAGTATGATACAATCCGCGCACTGTCTACTGTATACTGGAGATATTGCGCCATGGGCTTTGCGACATTTTGTAAAAATATAAAATTTTTATTTAAAAATAATTTGAATCAAACCCGAAATCATGTCTCCTATCAGGAACTTATCAATATTTTAGAAGAATTTCCGTTTTTGCTTCCGCAAAATTATAACAAGCTTCAGCTGCCGCTGATAAAAAATCCCGAAGAAACTATTGCCGCGATTATTGAAGGCCGCAGGAGCATCTGCCGTTTCGGTGACGGCGAATTTAAGCTGATGGAAGGGGAGGATATTCCTTTTCAGAAAGGCAGCCCTGAAATAGCAAACCGGCTGCATGAAGTTTTTACAAGTAATAATCCGGACATTTTAATAGGTTTCCATTCTTGTCT
>CALXTG010000193.1 GCA_944391355.1 uncultured Alphaproteobacteria bacterium | reverse complement strand
AGATTGCCAAAGTTTATTTTCTTCCCGACTGGAAAGAGAAAGACATGATCTTTGATTCCGGCAGCGATTGTTCAGCTTATCCGCTGACTTCCTGCCCGGGTTATAAAGTTCCTGACCCGGCTTCTTACTGTCCCGGGAATTCTGTCTTCTTTTCCCGCTGTATCTGCCCCGACAGTTTCATAAAATGCGAACTCCCCGCTTTCGGTTCCGGCGCTCAATGCGACGACAAATATTCGGTTTGCAGCGAGGATATTCCCCGTGCCTGCAAACTTGAAAATCCCGACTATACCAATTCCTGTCCCGCCGGAACCAAACCGGATACGACCAAGCGCTGCTCCTATGATTCCGATTACGGCACCTGCTGTAATACCTGCGCCGCTTATCCCGAAAGCGAAGTTAAGGACGGTTATAAAATGACCGGAAAATGTACTGATTGCGACGGAATGCCTCATTATCAGGTCAAGCCCCAAGACTGCGGAGCTGGCTTTATGACTTGCGATAACGGCGGCGCTCCCGGCGCTGAAGAATGCAAATGCGGCGAACAGACCCTTTACTCAAGCTGCAAACCTAAATGCGGGGCGGAATATACTCTCACGACCTGCCCGACGCATGTTATCTGTGAAGAATGCGACGGCAAATATGAAGCGATAGGCTGCACCGCCGGCTATGTTGATGAAGAAAAATACTGGAACGGAGAATAACCATGAACAAAATTATTTTAACCCTTTTAATGACAATCCTGTTCACCCCCGCGGCTAACGCCCAAAACTGCATCAATAGCACAAGATGTGATGAATTGGGTTATACCAAAACCGCCGCGGATTGTAACGGCTTGGACACGCTTGTCTGTCCGTTTGATGAAAATAAAGTATTTTGTACAAAAACCACTATTTGTTATGACGGGTCTATTCTTTTTTCAGACAAAAGCTGTGCTGCCGAACAGCAATCAGGAAAGACTGCAATCGGTGTTGTCTTTTCTGCAGCAAGTCGTTTGGCCGTGGCTTTGGATGAGAAGGAACTTGCGTGGGGCGGGGATGGTGAAATAGTTTATGCGGCAAAAAGTTCTTCAGGAAAAAGCAATACAGCAGCAATTTTAGCTTACGGCAAGGCAAATAATATTTCATATCCGGCAGCCGAATATTGCAATACTTATAGTACCGCCGGGACTAAGGCCGGAGACTGGTATTTACCGAGTCCAGAAGAACTTAAATTGTTATCAAGCAGCTACGTTGTTGTTAGTCTAAAACTGGCGACTATGGTAGGGAAAGTAACGATACTAGAAAGTGGTGCTTATTGGGCGTCTTCTGAGCTTGATATGAGCCGTGCTAAAGCTCTGGTTTTGGGTTCCGGCAGTACAAAGTACTCCAATAAGGATACTAGTTACCGCGTTCGCCCGGTTTTGGCTTTTTAGACAACAAAAAGGCACTTACGAATAAGTGCCTTTTTTAAATGATTACTGGGTTAAACATACAACTGTAGCTGCGTGTCAAATCAGCTTCGAGCTTCCAGCGGACTTTACGGTCTTTCTCAATTTTGTTGAATTCGTAATTAAGCCAGTAAACTCTGTCCCAAAGCGGCCGGTTGTCCGATAGGAATATCGCCGCGCAAGCCGGTTCGGTCAGATAATGTTCTGTGGCATATTTCCACATCAAAGGGCCGTAACCCAGCTGAAGCAGCGCCAGCTCTTCTTCGGCGCTTTCAAAACGAAACAGCTGGAGGTACAGAAACAAAGCGTATAAGTCGCCGAGTCTGATAAACTTAAGGCGATTTGTCCCTTCCCATTCCCGACAACGGCTGTAATCCCTGATATCGGGAAGATAACGGCTGTTCAGCAATTCATTTTGTTCCTCAAACGAAAGCTTGGGAAACATCTGGCCGCCGGCACAAAACAATCTGTCCGTATGTTCTGCATAAGCGCGCTCGCTTTCAAAACTTGTGGTCGCAACATACAATTGATGCCGGTTCCATGCCAAAAAACGCTGTTTGATTTCCTCATCGGATATTTCCTCAAACCGCTTTTTGAAATAAGGATGCTGACATAAAATCTTTTTACTTTCGGGACGCCAGTGTCCGTGATAAAAAGTATCGTACATTTCCAGGAGTTTAAAATTGCTGCTTCGGGCAAAAAGATACTCCGCTTCCTCATTTTGCAGATTGTAATTCAGGAAATATTCCCATTTCTCTCGCATGCTGCCGTTCAGAACCAAATCAAGCTCCTCCTCGGCAGTTTTAATGTAGGTGATGTGCTCACCCGCATAAATCAGTTTTTCCATAATTATAATTGTTTTAAAAATTTTACACAAAAATATGTCTATATTTGGTGATTTAACGCGTCGTTAAGCGAAAGTCAACCCGAAACGGCAATCGGGCAACAAAAAAGACGGAACGCTGCCGCTCCGCCTTTTTTGATAAGACATTTCTCAGTCCTGAAATTTGCGGGCCGGAACATGGTTAACCCAGTTCTTTTCAATTTTTTCCAACGAAATTCCTTTGGTTTCCGGAACCAGGAAATAGACAAAGAACAGGCACAACACGGCGATTCCCGCATAAAACCAGAAAGTAAACGGTTCGCCGATATGTTCGATCATGACCGGGAAAGACAAGACCACGGCAAAGTTAAAACCGAAATTAGCTACCGTGCACAAACTCATCGCCAGGCCGCGGATTTTCAGCGGCAGGATTTCCGAAACCAAAATCCACCCCACCGGCCCCAGGCTGCAGGCAAAAGCAGCGATATAGATAATAACGCTGCCGAGCGCCACCCAGCGCAGGTTATCTCCCAGCAGATCGGCATAGCGGAAAGCAAACCCCAAAGACAACAGTCCGATGAAGACCCCGCCCAAACCGATATAGAGCAGCGGTTTGCGGCCGATTTTGTCGGTAAAGGCGATTGCGACCAGTGTCATGACAAAATTAACCAGTCCGATTCCGATTGTCGCATAAATAGCGCCGATTTTAGAGCTGAACCCGGCAAATTTAAAAATGGTCGTGGTGTAATAAATAATGGTATTGATGCCGGTGCAGATTTGCGCAAACATAATCCCGACCCCGACCAAAATCGGCATAATCATCCAGGCGCGGAAAGGGGTTTTGGCTGGAGTTTTGCCGCTGTCCAGCGTTTGTTTGATATCTTGGATTTTTGCTTCAATGTCGCTTTCCGGTTCAATCAGGTTAAAAACCTTCCGGGCTTCGTTTTCGCGCTTTTTGCTGATCAGCAAGCGCGGCGTATCGCCGAGAAAACTGATGCCGATTAATAAAACCAGCGCCGGGAAAAAGCCCGAACCCAGCATCCAGCGCCAGTTATGCGCATGTTCGGCAAACAGGCCGCCGACCAGATAGGCCAGCAGAATTCCGGCGGTAATTGCCAGCTGAAACAGCGAAACCAGCATGCCGCGGACTTTTTGCGGCGAAATCTCCGACAGATACAGCGGCACGACAAAAGTAACCATGCCGACGGCAATGCCGATTAAAATTCGGGCGGCAATCAGCTGCCCGACGCTTTGGGCATAAGCACAGAAGAAAGAAGCTGCCGTAAAAATGATACCGGTCGAAACAATAATTTTTTTGCGTCCGAACCAATCGGCTAAAATTCCGTTGGCGGCGGCGCCGATAACCGAACCGACAATCGCGGCGCTGACAACCCAGCCCTGGGTTATGGCATTCATCGGCCAGGTATCTTCGATAAACGGCAGCGCGCCGGAAATAACGCCCATGTCAAAACCGGCCAGCAATCCGCCCAAGGAGGCTACCGCCGCGACAACATAAAGCCAGAAATGGCGCGGTTTAAAATTCAAAGTAAATGGTTTCATAATCTATGCTTTCATAAGATAAAATATTATTTCGGCAGACCGACGGCCTGAGAAATCAAAACTTCCTGCGCCGCCGGCAGATTCAGGGCTTCGGCAACGGCCGGAGCGTCAAAATAACCGCGGACGACGTTATGCAGCCCGGCGGAAGCGGCATAAAGTCCGACATTCTGATAAGCCGAACCGGCATGCATCAGGGCATTTTTGCTGTCGCTGCGTTCCCCGGCATAAACCAGCTGCAGCGGCGCGTCTTTAACATACTCCTGCGTATTGAGCAACGGGCGGATATCTTTGGCGGTCACCAGCTCAAGGCTGTGATCGGCGGGGTTATATTTCCAAGTGCCGTCGGCCAGCAAAACAGAAACCGTCAGCTCCTGTTTATTCATGGAGGTGGGAATTGTATGTTTGCCGTCAGAACGGTTAACGCCCCAGGCCGCCCAGAGAATTTCCCCGAGAACTTTGTCCGGCAGAGCCGCGCTGCTGAAATCTTTAAGCGACTGCCGCTCGTTGAGTGCCTGCATCAGGGGTTTGCCGCCGGTTGTGTCCGGAGCGGGAAGTTTACGAAGCGTATCGGCGGATTCTGCCGGCCGGGAGATTAAGAACAAAGAGAAAAAAACACTGACCAGAAGTTTAAGCATGGCATCTCCTTTGCTGAATAATAAGTTTTAATTAATATAACCCCAAATTGCAATTAGTCAATCAGGTGTGCCTGTCCAATAGATAAACCGCTGCCAGCATCAAAATTGTCAGAACTGCCAGCAGCGGCAGCAGATACGCAAACGAAGTATGGCTGATAAAAATCCCGACCAACGGTGTAAGCAGGGCGACGCCGAGCGATGCGGCACCGGCCTGAAAACCGGTCATAAAGCGTCCGGCTGCCTGTCCGAACCGCCGCGGCGTTTCATGCATCATGGACGGGTAAATGCCTGCCATGCTGAAGCCGATAATCGCCAGCCCGCAGAGGATCATGCCGTAATTCGGGCTGAACAGCAGCCCCAGGCCGCCCAGCGTGCCGAGCAATCCCAGAGAAATGATCCGCCGGTTGCCGATTCGGTTTGCAAAGCTGCCGATCACCAGACGCCCAAAGGTCAGCAGCGACCAGTAAACCACAATCAGACTGCCGGCGCGGGCTGCGCCGAACCGGTATTTTTCAACCATCATGCTGTAAAACCAAAGCCCGATACTGGTTTCGACCGCCGAATAGATAAAGAAAACAAAAGCGCTGCAAAAAAGATAAAATTTTGCCGAAAGCTTGGTTTCGGGAATATCGGCGGCCGTTTCGCTTACGGCCGTATTCCACAGGTTGCGGCTGAGAATAAACAACGCCAGCAGAAAAACCTGCAAAGAGGCAATAATAATATATCCGCAGTTCCATTTCCAGCCCAGGGCAATTACCGCTGCCATCAACGCCGAACCGCCGGCCGCGCCGATTCCCCAGCAGGCATGCAGCCAGTTCATATGGCGTGACGAATAGTTTTCCGCCACATAGTTATTGAGTGATGCGTCAATAGCGCCGGCGCCGAGACCGAGCGGAACGGTGGCCAGAATAACCCCGGCCCAGGTTGGGCTGAACGCGTAGCCGTAAAGGCCGGCCGCAGTTAAAAAACAGCTCGCGCTTAAGATCGTAACAATTTTGCAGCGGCGCATAAACCAGCCGCTGACAAAACCTGAGAAAGCGGTCAGGATTGCCGTCAGCGAAACGAGGATTCCGGCATTTTCCAACGGCTGTCCGAAAGCGCGCCTCATGAACGGCCAGGCAACGTCAAGCCCCTTATCCGGCAGTCCGAGACTGATAAATCCGAGATAAAGAATGATTAAAAGCAGAAACTTAACCGAAAATTTTCCCATAAATTTTTTCCTTTTCCGTTCTTAAGCTATCCTTAAGATAATTAAGATTTTCTAAAGGCCATTAGTAAAATATTAGAGTTTATCGCATATAAAACTCACAGATCGGAAATTTCTCGGGAAAGTATAATGGAAAACAAAAATTGGTATAATTTATCCGTTAAGGAAACATTGGACGCGTTGCATAGCAACGCCAAACAGGGATTAAGCAGCAAACAGGTCGCTGAAAATCTTGAAATATGGGGACCCAACAGCATTACCGCCGCCAAAGGGCGGAGCGCCTGGATTCGCTTTTTGTTGCAAATTCATCAGCCGCTGATCTATGTCTTGCTTTTTTCGGCGACAATGGCGCTTTATCTCGGCGAATATGTCGACGCCGCGGTTATCTACGGCGTGGTTATCGTCAATGCCCTGATGGGGTTTGTCCAAGAGGATAAAGCCTTAAAAGCGCTTGATAATCTGACCAAAACAATCACTATTTCCGCTCATGTTATCCGCGATTGCAATGTTGAGGTCATCGATTCGACGGCGTTGGTACCCGGCGATATTGTCATTTTGCGCAGCGGCGAAAAAGTTCCGGCGGATATGCGTCTGATTCAGGTTCATGACTTAAAAGTCGATGAATCTGCCCTGACCGGTGAATCCGTCCCGGTAGAAAAAGATGAGCGCGAATTGCCGGCCGAAACGGTTTTGGCCGAACGCGCCAATATGGTTTATGCTTCAACGCTTGCCACTTTTGGTCAGGCTAAGGCGGTGGTGGTTGAAACCGGAAACCATACCGAAATCGGCAAAATCTCGCGCATGATTGCCGATGCCAAAGATCTCAAAACCCCGTTGACCGAAAAAATCGAAGAATTCAGCGGCAAACTGCTGTGGCTGATTGTGTTCTTTTCCGTTCTGTCTTTCGGGGTCGGAATGTACAAAGGCCTGCCTTTCACCGAAACCTTTATGTCGGCCGTCGCCATGGCAGTCGCGGCGATTCCCGAGGGCCTGCCCGCCGCGGTGACGATTATTCTGGCAATCGGCGTCAGCCGAATGTCCAAACGCAAGGCGATTGTCCGCAAACTTCCGGCCGTGGAAACGCTCGGCAGCACCTCGATTATCTGTTCGGATAAAACCGGCACGCTGACCGAAAATAAAATGACGGTACAGACCATCGTTGCCGGGGGCGCGGAATTTTCCGTTTCCGGAAACGGTTATGACTTCAACGGCGAAATAACACCCGACGTTCCTAATGCGGCATTGATGGAAGTTTTGAAAACCGGGGTCTTGTGCAACGAAGCCCATATCCGTCAGATTGAGGACGTCTGTTGTCACGAAGGCGATCCGACCGAGATTGCCTTGTTGGTGGCGGCGGAAAAGAAAGGCCTGCCGGTCGAAACCCTGCGGCGGGAATTTCCGAGTGTCGACGAAATACCTTTTGAATCCGATTATCAATATATGGCCAGTCTGAGAAATGACAAAACAATCTATGTCAAAGGGGCGGCCGAGGCGATTCTGCCCTATTGTTCGCAAATGCTTGATGCCGACGGCAATTATACTGCCGTAGACAAGCAGGCGGTTCTTGCCAAAATGGAAGAACTGGCGGCGCGCGGCCTGCGGGTTTTGGGGTTCGCCCAAAAACGTGACTTTGACAAAGACAAACTGACTCATCGCGATGTTCAGTCAAAAATGACCTTCCTCGGTCTCCAGGCAATGATTGACCCGCCGCGTCCCGAAGCGATAAAAGCCATTGCTTCCTGCCACAGCGCCGGAATTAATATTAAAATGATTACCGGCGACCATGTCGTTACCGCTAAGGCGATTGCCGCCAAAATGGACTTGCATGGCCGCGGCAGCCAAAGCGAACCGCGGGTAATGAACGGTGCGGAAATTGCCAAAACCTCGGATAAGCAGCTCGAAAATATTGCCGAAAGCGTCGATGTCTTTGCCCGGGTGACCCCTGAAGATAAACTGCGTCTGGTAAAAGCTTTGCAGGCGCGCAATAATATCGTCGCCATGACCGGTGACGGCGTTAACGACGCGCCGGCGTTAAAACAGGCCAACATCGGCATTGCCATGGGGCAGAACGGCACCGATGTCGCCAAAGACGCCGCTGCGATTGTTCTGCTGGATGATAATTTCGCCACGATTGAGTCGGCGGTTGAAGAAGGGCGCTGCGTCTTTGACAACCTGATAAAATTTATTCTCTGGACGCTGCCGACCAGCTTTGCCGAAGCCTTGATCGTTATGTTGGCGATTTTCTTCAATCTGACGATTCCGATTTCGCCGGTGCAGATTTTGTGGATTAACATGGTTACGACCATTTTGCTCGGCATCATGTTCTCGTTTGAACCCCGCGAGGCCGGAATTATGCAGCGCAAACCGCGTCGTCCGGAACAAAAAATCGTGACCGCGCCGATTCTGCGGCGTATGGTTATGGTCATGCTGTTGATGACGGCTTTGAGCTTTGCCGGTTTTGAGCTGGTAATTCGTGACGGCGGCAGCGTTCTGCTGGGACGCACTTTGGTCGTGAATCTGATTGTCATGTGCGGCATTTTCCTGATGCTGTCCTGCCGCTCTTGGGACAAATCGGTGCTGACCACCGGGATCCGCGGCAACCGGCCGATGTTCTGGGGAGCTGTCGGAATGGTTGTTTTGCAGATTATCTTTACCTATACGCCGTGGTTTAAGTTGATGTTTAATACCGAACCGATGCCGCTGCAATACTGGGGCGTTGCCGTTCTCAGCGGCGTAATTGTTATGCTGGCGGTCGAAACCGAAAAGTTCTTTGTTCGAAAAAAACTGAAAAACAGCCGCTAAAAAGAAAAGACCTCTTCAATTGAAGAGGTCTTTTTTTACTTTTCGAACAATTCTGCCAAAGGTTCGGAAATCAAATAGCGGACACTGACTTCGGCATCTTCTTGCCCGTTGACGACGCAACAGCGGTAAGGATACGCCATACGCAGCAGTTCAAGTGCCGGAACCGTTTCTTTAGCGTAAAGTTCAAGACGTTTTTCAATTGCGGCGTCATCTTTGCGCATAACCAGTTTGCCGCGGCAGGAAACGCAATCGGCATGGTCAGCCGTCTGAACTTTGCCGCATTTTTCACAAATACGGCGATTTTGAATCCTTTTCAGGATGAGCTCGCTCGGTGTGTCGCGATGAATGATGTAAACCGGACGATTGCCGATAATTCTGGCCAGGTCGCTGACTTGGCCTTCCGTGCGCGGATAACCGTCAAGAATCGTAATCCGAGCCGGATTATTCAACAAATTTTCTTTTAAAAGCGAAGCGATAATTTCGTCTGAAACAAACTCACCTGCTTCCATAATGCTTTTAATTTTGTATCCCAAAGCGCTTTCGCTCTTAATCTCCCGTCGGATTAAATCTCCGGTCGAAATAATGACCATTTCATTGGCGCTTATTTTTCCGCTTTCCAGTAAGGTTTTAATCAGACATTCGCCGAGATAACCTTTTCCTGAACCGGGTGCACCGGTTAAAATAATAATAACTTTTTCCATAATCTGTTTTTTTATAATAATAAATTTATGGCATTGTTATTAAAGCTTGCGGTATTTTTGTCAAGCATTTATTTATCTGCCCGTTTGGTAAAACTTTTCGACATTTTGCTGATAAAAGTATTTGACAATAAAAATTTCTTTGTTTATATTCCCCCTTGTTCTTGGGGTGCTTGAATAAGCGCTCGACTTAAAGATAGATTATTATGGGGTTGTAGCTCAGTTGGGACGACTAAGTAAAAGCGACCACGGCTTGTCATCTCTGACTGCAACGTCTTGACTACCTCGAAAAAGCGACGCATGCGGAGCGAC